>MAXL01000546.1 GCA_001751005.1 Desulfobacterales bacterium S5133MH16 | reverse complement strand
TATTACAATAATATCAAAAAGCCTTTATCGATATGACACTTATATGAAGGACGCATCTGAATGCGAGTCCTGTCAAGAGATTTGGTCAGAGATAAGGGGTAATCGTCAAAAAGAATTAAAAATGATGCTCAGGGAATTAAAATCCCATGTCGATTCGGGAAAAGCACCATTAGAATAAAAAGTGATTCACCAGAATTTGTGCATGCCGCATGACTATTTGATATGAAAATGGGGGTATCATTTTTTAATAAGGGCAAGTCCATTTTAGAGGATTTGCTCTTTTTTGCTTTTTGTCGGAATTTAGGATATATGTAATCGAAATTAACTGACGTTAGGTTGCAGTTTGGCAAGAAATCACAGGTTTGATTTCGATTAGAAATCTTCAATTATATTGGCCGGATAGCGGGTGAAGATTGAGGCACGACATCTTCACTTCACAATCGGCCTAGGTTGCAACGAAATTATAGAATATCCACCCAACATCAACATATTGACGTCTCGATCCCCCGTTCCCTCCTTTGTAGGACAAACACTGACAAAGTAATGAGCCAATCCCCTACAAAAAAAACAGACAAAAACGGATACAGTTACCTTGATTTTTTTGTACATAAATATTTAAAAAGCCAGATCAATTCTTCATGAGAAATTCGGGTTAAAATGAATTGGTTATATTGAGATAGTTGGTTATGTAATGCTTGGGTTCAAAAATTTGAATCAGGGGGTAGTGGAATTTTTCGTCATTATTTTAAGGGGCTATATGGTTTGGCCCCAATAGGGATCAAAATTTTGAACCGGCAATGCAGTAATTTATTGTCATTAAATTAGGGGGCTACACAATATGACCTTTAAGAGGGTTCAAAAATTTGCACGATACAGTCGATTTTAAGGATATTACAATGGATAAAGTATAAATGTTTATTTTGGGCGTTTCATAGTGTAACAAATTAGAACTTCTATATTAATTGATATGCCAAGAATTTATTAAGTCTTGTTGCCATATTTTGGCAGGGAAATTGCTTAAATAATTTATAAACGATAATTTCTTTTTAATCTCATCGGTAAATGGATATCAGTAGCGATTCATTTAAAACGAGATAAGGAATTGTCCCATGGACTATGTTGGTATTATATTTCTAATTTCCTTTTCGCATCATAACAACAGGAGATGCAGAATATGCAACTATCGATAGTCTGGTTAAGCATTTTATTGCTTTCTTGGGGTCTCTTAATCTGTGTTGTCTATGGAGCCTATGAAATAGCACAGATATGTTTTAGGCTGTTTGGATAATTTGACTTCAACGCCTGTAAATGACGTTTAGGTAAGGGATAAACGCTTATAGTTCAGTATCTGATATTTTCCTGTCCGGCTTCTTGAAATCATAAAATATGACATCAGAGATATCTATCTTATAATCCACTATTTAGGTTTGAAATTATCCTTAAAGTTGAAAGTTGTTTTAACAAATGAAAAATAATATCTATCTCCTTGGGGTAATAATAGCAATTTTTCTTATCGGCATCCCTATAACCACGCACGCCATGAGTGCCCGCCCTCCAGTAGTTTCCGAGAAGACAGAGGCTAAAGATTATCTTGAGAAATCCAGAATTGATAGTCGTAAAACACTTATCTATGACAAAAACGGGAAAGTTTTTGGATATGCAAAGAAAAGCCATCCGGACAGTCTAAAGACGGTTGTATACGATACAAATAATAACGTGAAAGGATATCTGCAACAAGATCTTTTGGACTCCCGCAAGCTCAGGTTTTTCAAAGTGGACGATTACTGATAAAATAAGTGGGCCTCCAATATTTAAAGGTAGGGATCAGCAATGGCTCTGCTTTTTTATCAGAGTCGCTTGCAGATTTCTGCTATAAACACACGTATCATTTCCAAAAAATTCGTGTGATATCATTTTTTCAATAAGGGCAAATCCATTTTCGGGGGTTTGCCTTTTTGATTTTTATGATATATGCAATGAAAAAGAATTGGCTTCGATTAGACGTACTGGTAAGAATCTGGTATCCAATTTTATCTTTTCGATTCATCCGCTTTTATAAAGTGACTTCTTTTTTAATTTTTTGATAGAGGAGGTATTAATTATGAGAAAGGCTTCTAAATATTTATTTATTTTTCCTATATCAATAATTTTATTTTATTTGTTATCGTGCGCCACTGGTTACAATAAATATGCTGACCAGTACTATCAGGAAGGTCTAGTTTTTTATGAAAGAATGGAGTATGATAGATCGATTGATAGTTTCACAAAGGTTTTGGAAGTAGCACCATACGGAAAAGATAATGACTTAGTTTATTATAACTTAGGGATGGCATACTTTAAGCAACGTCAGTATGATGAATCAATATATCAGTTTACAAAAGCAATAGAATTAATCCCCGAGAAAGGTAATAAAAGAAAATTTAAGGTTTTAGAGTGGCGAGGGAATGCATTTCAGCAAATTAAAGAGTTTGATAATGCAATAAAAGATTACTCAGGTGCCATACAACTTATCCCAAAACACGAAAATATTAAAGGCATTTATCATAATAGAGCATGGTCTTGGATTAACAAAGGAAATTATGATAAAGCGATTGAGGATTTCAGCAGCGCGATATCTATTGATCCCGAATTTGATGCCTCGTATTATGGAAGAGCGTATGTATGGTATAAAAAAGCAGATTTACAGCGTGCAATAATAGATGCAAAAGAAGCTGTAAAATTAAACCCAGCAAATAAGAAGTATGATGACTTATTGTATGAAATCAAATCTTCAAAAAAGGTGGACGACCAAGCTCTATGGGGACCTTTTATTGAAGCCGGAAATAAGAAATAGCAAAAGAAAGCTGTTTTATCAAAGTGTTCTTACGAGATTTTGTTATCACAAGATAGACTTGAATTGTGACAGGACGGACTTGACTTGACATCTTGATAAAAAATGGGCAGGGTCTTTGATAGGCTCTGCCCTTTGAATAGCTGCTATGTATCCAACATGTTAACAGTGGGTTCAGAACCTGTGATATCGAAAAGTTGATGTCTTAATCCACCTTTTGATCCTATCAAATCAAGTATAGGTCAAAATAAACTATTGCCCCTCCCCATCCGAGAGGGGCATTTCATTTGCCAGTCACCTATGATTCTTAATAACCTTCCCATCCAACATCGTCCAGGCCAGTTCATCGGCGATCCATCGACCTGAGCAAGTGTGAAATTGTACGAATGGGGGTCGGACCACGCTAATACGAATGGCGAATGGGGGTCGGACCACGCTAAGTGTCTGATAATTTATAAAAAGAGCTCAAAAATCAGCCGTTTTTTGGTTTTAAACATACCATTTCGGGTGCAAAATAACAGGTCTAAGGATTTTTTTTGAAATACTATTTAGCTTAACAGATTATTTTTGGGGTCAAAAAGAGTCGTTTAAGACGATTTTAGGGCCTATTTTAAACTTTTTTTGCTATTATTATATTTTGTTACCGTGGCCCAACCCCAAATCCTAGGAGCCATCCAATTTCAAGAGGTTAGCCAACTCCGTGGTTAACCTCTTTTTTACTTGGGGTCCATGACATCCCGCTTTTCAAGCGGGACAGTCCCGCCGCTGGCAGGACCAAAGGCTGGATTGGGGACGCTACAGGACTATCGAAGCTCAGCCGAATGCTGCAGGGCTTTTTTATTGACAATATGCAATTGATCAAGTATACAAAATAAACAAAATAGTTAATTTAATATATCTGATGAAAATATTGAGATTAAAGAATATATCCAAACTATATTTTGGCTACGAAGACATCGCTAAAGCGCTTGGTATTAGCGCCGGCTCTGCCAAAGTCACCGCCAGTCGTTATGCAAAGCAAGGTATACTGGTGCGCGTGAAGAGAAACATGTATGTATTGCGGGACGTTTGGAAAGCGACCGGCAGGGAAGAAAAATTCGTACTTGTAAATCTGGGTCAGGTTCCTTCGTATATATCACTCATGAGCGCTCTGGATTACTACGAAATTACGACCCAGGTGCAAAGAGATTTTTATGAGTCCGTGGCGATTAAAAGAACCAAAGAAATCTATTTAGACGGCAGCATTTTTAGGTATGTTAAAGTCAACAGCGCTTTGTATTTTGGGTTTAAAAAAGAAAAAGATTTTTTTATAGCAACTCCTGAGAAAGCACTCGTGGATGCTTTTTATTTGATGTCTTACGGCCGCTATGCCCTTGACATTGCCGCTTTGTCTGCGGAGAAACTTGATAGGGAAGAGATCCGTTGTATTAGCCAAGATTTTCCTTTAAAAACGCAGAGAATGTTGAAAAAATATGGATATCTTAAGACAGCATGAAATATTTGAAATTGACGTACTGGAAAAAATGAACAGCATGAAAGTCTTGGAGCCGCTTGTTTTTGGCGGCGGATCAATGCTAAGGCTGTGCCATGAGTTAAACCGGTATTCAGCGGGCCTTGATTTTTGGATTATCAAAAAGATATCTCAAAAAGACTATTTCGAAAGAATACACAAGGCTTTTGATAAGGGATACGAGATCACTGATTCACAGATAAAGCATTATACCATCTTATTTGAATTAAGATCGGCTTTGTATCCAAAGCGGTTAAAAATTGAAATACGAAGAGAGATAAGAGACTGCGATTTTCAAGAAAAGATTGCCTTTTCAAAATTCAGTACAAAACAGGTTGTCTTAAAAGCCCATACTTTGGAACAGGCAATGAAAAATAAAATAGCAGCATTCTTAGAACGAGGAGAGATCAGGGACAGCTTTGACATCGAGTTTTTATTACGGCGAGGAGTAGAATTGCCTGATTTTAACAAAAAACAATTAAACCAATTTCAGAAAAAGCTTAAAGATTTTAAGGAGATCGATTTTAAAGTAAAACTGGGTTCTATTTTAGAAAGCGGTATTCGCGAATATTATTTCACAAATCGGTTCAGTTACCTTGAAGAAAAACTTGCCTCTAGTATTTTTAAAATTGGGACATAATCCCCTATGCCTGTGTTTAATGGCATTTTATAAAAATTTCAGTTCATTATATGATATTGCCAAACTATTAAAACAACAATGATGCTTGACCCCTTCCCTTATATATGCCATCAATGCCATCAAAACCAGTCTATGCTGCAAGCATAAGCCTCGCTTCTACTATATCCCAAGGTACTTTTATTTTGCCATCTTTAGTCCTGACAATCAGCCCGATATGCTCCAATCGCCGCACATCTGTATGGACATTTTTATAATCGCGTGCCAATTGATTAGCCAATGCACGTATGCTCATGGGACCGCTTGTTCGCAGTATTTTCAGCAACACCCACCGTCCTGAAGTAAGGGTTTTAAGCAGTGTTTCCAGGTTTTCGAAGTTCAGCCACTGCTCGGTTTCTACTTTCTCGTCCCGTTCTGCACGCTTCCACACATCAATAAAGTCTCTGGCCGTTCTCACAGCGTCGCCTACCCCGATTTTAATTTGCTTCTTCATATTTATCCCTTTCTTGCTTTCTCAATTTCTTCAAGGAAATCCGCTACTAACGTTTCTACATCTTTAAATTGATAAGATTTTTCTTTGCCTTTAATGTGCCTATGATTACCTTTGCCTGACTCATTGTCGTAACGAACAATACATGTTCCATCAGAAAGTCCGTAATAAAGGCGGTATTTCAATCCATGGGGTCTATCAGAAGTCTTATTCGGAAGTTTCCAAAGAACCATCTCCCGGATGGCGCCATCAGCATAAATAAATTTCTCATGATAGATAAGTTTAGCCCTCATATGGTTTTTTATACCATATGGTAGGCTAGAAGTAAACTAAAAATTTGCAAACTATGATTTGCTTTGTTGGCCAATAAAAAAGGGTTAACCATTATCTTGGCTAACCCTTTTATTTTATTTGTGGCGTCCCCAAGGGGATTTGAACCCCTGCTGCCGGCGTGAAAGGCCGGTGTCCTGGACCAGGCTAGACGATGGGGACGTGCATAGCGATTTTTTGATTGGTGGGCCGTGCGCGGCTCGAACGCGCGACTCTCTGCTTAAAAGGCAGATACTCTTCCAACTGAGTTAACGGCCCCCAAAAGACTAAAAATTTAACTACATTTATCAGGATTGTCAATAAAAAATCAGTTGGAATCTGATAAAAGTTTTAATCGACATTTGATGAACTCGTAAAAAGTCAAAATTGAGACGGCAAAGTAAAAAGTTCAAGTTCAAGGCGTCGCGAATTTCGTGGAATGAGGCGTACTTATGTACGCCGC
>MAXL01000545.1 GCA_001751005.1 Desulfobacterales bacterium S5133MH16 | reverse complement strand
GCCATGCGCGTTCCGGGGATTATTTACGCAACAGAATCCATGCTCAAAGCTGAAAAACAGAAAGAGCCTTTAAAACAGGTGGCAAACGTCGCAACCCTTCCGGGCATTTTAAAAGCATCGCTGGCCATGCCGGACATGCACTGGGGGTATGGGTTTCCCATTGGCGGGGTGGCGGCCTTTGACTGGGAATCGGGCATCATATCTCCGGGGGGAGTGGGATATGATATTAACTGCGGGGTACGCCTGGCAACAACCTCCCTTGTGGAAAAAGAAGTGCGTCCAAAACTCGAAAATCTTGTGAATGCCCTTTTCCGGGGCATTCCTTCCGGCGTGGGCTCAAAAGGTTCTATCAAGCTTTCCATACCCGAAGAAAAAAAGGTCCTTGAAATGGGCAGCAAGTGGGCGGTCAGCCGGGGACTTGGAGAAGCGCTGGATTTAGAACATACGGAAGATGGCGGGTGTATGCCGAATGCCGACCCCGGCGTGATCAGTCAAAGGGCCCTGGAAAGGGGGCTCAAGCAGCTCGGAACCCTGGGTTCGGGAAATCATTTTCTTGAAATCGGCGTGGTAGAAGCGGTTTATGATACACAGGCGGCCCAGGTTTTCGGGCTTTTTGAAGGACAGGTCACACTGATGCTCCATACAGGCTCCCGAGGTTTGGGGTACCAAATTTGCGACGATTTTCTGGCTTTTATGACAAAGCATGTAAAAAAACTGGGGTTTGATCTTCCGGATCGACAGCTTGCCTGCGCCATGATTCAATCCAAGGAAGGAATGCGCTATTATAATGCCATGGCCTGCGCCGCAAATTATGCCTGGACCAACCGGCAGATTTTAATGCACCATTCTCGTGAGATACTTCTCAGCGTACTCGGCATCAGCCCCAGAGACCTTAACATGAAACTGCTTTATGACGTATGTCACAACATCGCAAAAAAAGAAGTTCATGTTATCGATGGGAAAAAACAGACGGTCTGTGTTCACAGGAAAGGCGCAACCCGATCTTTTCCACCCGGACATGAGGTGCTGTGCGATCAATATCGCCCTGTGGGACAGCCGGTAATTATACCCGGAGATATGGGTACGGCTTCATATGTTCTTGCGGGTACGGAAAAGGCCATGCAAGAAACATTCGGTTCCACATGCCATGGCGCCGGGCGTGTTTTGAGCCGAAAAGCCGCAAAAAAGGCCAGCAAAGGACGGGCCATACAACGTGAACTCGAAGACAAGGGAATTCTTGTCAGATGGACCGGCAGATCCACCCTGGCTGAAGAAATACCCGAGGCCTACAAGGATATTTCCCAAGTGGTTGAGGTGGTTCATGAGGCCGGAATTTCAAAAAAGGTGGCGAAACTCAGACCTATTGCTGTGGTTAAAGGATAAACGTCTCGGAAATTCTACAATTTAGGTCGAAGTTAAAAGTGTTTTAGGTAACCTGAGTTTTTGCCCTGTACATGGAAGCGAACTAAGTTCCAGATCTAACTCCCCAACTCCCATTCAATTTGATCAAAGATGTCCTCAATCTGATACAGTGCCTGATCGGCCTTGGCCAGGTTCCAATTGGCAATGTGCTCCTCAACCTCATTATGAAGCTTACGGAGTTTGTCTTGGTGTTTAAGAAGAATCTCTCTGAACGGCGGATTTCCTTCCAGATCATAGAGGAGCTTGTCCAGTCTTCCCACGATGTGAAAAAGCGAGGGGCCTTCCTCTGTCCACGCTTCATTAAGATAACTCAGGTTCCGGCCAATCGCGGGAAAATCCGCCTTCAGACTCTTTTTGTAATACGGACGAACACGCACGGTTAATTGCATGATTTTGCTCATGTTCGGGGTTCTCCTTTATCCCATCATTCCATTATTCCATTATTTTTACCCCGTTAAACTTTTTTTCTATTTCACTGGGGCCATGTCCGAGTTAAAAATAGAAACCTAAAACAGACCTTTATTTTTCCCACTTATAGCAGGATAGGTTTTCCGAAGCATCAAACTACTTTAAATCCGGATCCGGCAACTTCAGCTCGGTAAGTATCGCTCCGAGTACTGAAAAAATTGGAAAAACAAATATTCGCCACACACCGTTTGTTGCAATTTCGCCCATAGTAATTCCACTACTGTGGCCGAAAAATGCGGACACCACCGCATAGAACACTCCGACCGCGGCGCCGCAGACAGCCGCTCCGACAATCCGATTGGCCAAAGTTGCCCCTCCACATCCTAACGTCACCACCGAACCACAAAGCATGGGCACAAACACCGCAAGCCACCAAATAGCCCTCAAATCAGGCAGATCTCCAACATTCCCAAGGTAAACAAAATCCGCAATTCCAAATATTACGGTTGCCGCAACTGCGCACAAACCGATATGCCGGTATCGCTTGGCCACGGATGCCCGCAGCAGAACACGTTTTCGAATACGACGGCGTATGGTCAACGGAAGATTGTAGAATAAACAGAAGACCCAATGTTCCAGCAATGCTCCACTTTCACCAAACACCGGAACAATGTGCACCGATTGATTGGCCCAGTGCCCGGCCATAAATCGAGCCAATACAGGATAACGATATGCCATCTGGATCGGAAAGGCCAAATATCCGATGTACTTAAAAAAGCCTAAAAATACCGCAATATTATAGTCTTTGAAATTACGCTCCTTTATCACCAGATACAATACATAAAGCCCCCGGACCAAAGAACCCGGAGAAATCGGCACAACCTGAAACAATGCGATAATTCCGAGTCCTATCCCCCATGCCTGTGCTCGCGGCATCTCAGGATGCATGGCAATATAAGTCATGGCTACCAGCACGGAAACAATCTGGGTTACCGGTAACGTACAGATATGCACGGCCAGGCTTTTCAGATATTTTTGTATAAACGGCTCATCAACCTGTGAAAGAATAATCTCGGCGTCCTCATTACTTAAAATATGCTTTTCCTGCCCGTCGGTTACCATCTCATAAAGCCATTGTTTGCGCAGTTCCGGATCAAAATACAACCGAATCGGCCGCACAACCATATAAAACAGCCGCTCCTTGGCATATTCCCAATCCGTTATTAACCGGTGCAGCCCGGCAGGAAGTATCGACAATGCACAATTTCCCACAAAACGCCAACCTGATTTAGCGACGCTTAAAGCACCGGCACTATCGACCCTGTCCGCTCTATGCCAGACAATGGTTTTTTCAGCAATCTTCCCTCTAAAAGCTCTTTTTAAATAATCCCAACTCGTTACCATTCTTTTATAATGTTTCCGCCAGGCTGCGTGTCCCCAAATTCGCTGAAACGACATGCCATAAAATGGAATGAGTCCAATCAAATAAAATAACAGCGTTACCGTCTTGCTACGTCTGAGCTTTTGTGCCTGCGAATCATCGACAACATTTCGAACTTTCCATCCATTCACCGCGCTGTCAAATAGGGTCGACCACAGCCGCCCGCTGTAAAATAACCGAATAAAATTATGTGTTATATCCGGCACCGAGTCTCTGTAAATACGCTCGGATGCTTTCAGCTCATCCAACATCTCACGCATATCAGCAAAGTCGTTATGATGCGCTTCAATAAATCGTTCAAGTTGTCTTATGCTGCCCCGATCAAACTGTACCAGGCTTCCCCGCCCGAGTCCTTTGATAATAAGTTTAAAATCCCCGGGGCTCATGGGTAGAAACATGAGCAGCGCAAGACCGGCCCGAAAATCAACCGCCACCAACCCGCCGGAGGGGTTATTATCCGTACCTTTTCGTTTCAGACAGTTTGGCTGACTTTTACACGTGGACCACTCATATTGTCTGGCAAACTCATGCCCTCCCATGTCATGCAGCAGCGTAACAAATTCATGCATAAATTCATACTTGGCTCGATATTCCGGCGAGCCCAGCCGGTCTATCTCAACCAGCCTGCCCCTGCGCCATTTTTTCAAGAAATCCAGATGGTCATCAACCTCCAGCCGCCAGGTTCTCCCTTCTACCCACTCGCTAAACTCACCGCAACTCCCCAGTGTATGGTCCACAAAGGTTGCATGAATATCCACAACCGATCTTTCATCACCAAATCGAACCTTAGCTCCTCGCCGGATAAATTTTTGCCATAACGCCCCGGCTCTTGCAGCAATCGGATTCACCTGAAGCTGAAACGGTCCTTGAAAACCCATCCAATAAATTGTGTTTCGAAACAGCCGGGAAAAGGTCGTCGGGGGAATAAGAATCTTCATCGCATAAATGCTGCCGACCTCAAGTCCTTTTATCGCCCCATCCGGCTCATTGATCTCCGTCACCTTCACCCGATAGACCTGTCCGGCAAATCCACCGCCCACAAATTTCTCAACAACCGCACGAATCCTCGCCGTATTTGTACCGGCCACCTCGGTTACGTCATAAACAATCTCGCTGCCCGCATCATAGCGCACCACTCGCATGGGCCGGTGCAACCTCGCGTCACGAAATCTTGCCTCAAGGGTCTTGCATGTCTCAATAGAATATTCTTGCGTCATTCCTGCGTCTCAAAATAAATAACGGATTGAATGCATAAAAATTGACAATCTCGTAAAAAGTCGAAATTCGACGGCAAAGTAAAAAGCTCCAAATTCAAGGCGCGCAAATCCTGAGGAATGAGGCGTACTTATAGTACACTGCAATGACGAAGGATACAGCGCAACGCAGAAGTTGGACTTTTTACGAAGCTGTCAAAATTGTCTTGTTAAATAAAATCCAAGTGAGTATAGATATAGGACGCTTGTGTGTCAAGCGAGTAACAAAG
>MAXL01000544.1 GCA_001751005.1 Desulfobacterales bacterium S5133MH16 | reverse complement strand
GCTCAGATTTGGATCAGATTTGGCCGATCCGATTGAGCAAAACCACAGGAATAGCGAGCTATTTCGCGGATTTTGCGAATGAGTATCGGTCAAAGATGGCCTGAAGCTGAGATGCCAAAATGGTAAGTTGTTTTTGCGCCAGCCCTAACTTCGGAGGGATTCTTTCTGACGGGATAGAGAAGATTTACAGAATCTTAATGTATTCTGTTGATCCTGTCTGAAAAAAGGAATTTCCTTATACAATAAATATAGACTCTATTGTGAAGGAATAGAGAGTTATGCATAAACACGAAATTGCAATATCCATAGTTTGTCCGTTCTTCAACGAAGAAGATATGGTTGATCTCTTTATGAAAGAAATTACCGCTGTATGCTATGAACTGAATAAGCCTTTTGAGATTGTTTGTGTAAATGATGGAAGCACGGATAATACGCTGTCAAAACTTCTTCAAGCAAAGGAAGCTTATTCCAACATAACGATTATAAATCTATCTCGAAATTTTGGGAAAGAGGCAGCTTTGACAGCCGGTTTAGATCATGCAAAGGGCGAGGCGATTATTCCGATTGATGCAGATTTGCAGGATCCGCCGGAGCTTATAAAGAATTTTGTTCCCCGCTGGGAAGAAGGATACGATGTGGTTTTGGCAAAAAGAGTTGATCGATCTTCGGATAGCATTGCCAAAAAGATCACGGCCCGACTTTTTTACAAACTTCACAACAAGATATCTTATACCAAAATTCCGGACAATGTGGGCGACTGCAGACTTATAACAAGAAAAGTATTAAATGCCATACAGGAACTACCGGAAAACCAAAGGTTTATGAAAGGTATTTTTGCCTGGGTAGGTTTTAGGACAACGGTTGTGGAATATAAACGTGATAACAGGAAGGCGGGCAAAACAAGTTTTTACGCATGGAAGCTATGGAATTTTGCATTGGATGGAATTACCAGTTTCAGCACTATTCCGCTTCGAATATGGCTATATATCGGAATGCTTGTGTCTTTTCTGACTTTTGTTTACGGAGGCTTTATTGTCTTACGAACGCTGATTTTTGGTGTTGATGTGCCTGGTTATGCATCTTTGCTGACAGCTACCCTGTTCCTTGGCGGCATTCAATTAATCGGGATTGGGATATTGGGTGAGTATATAGGGCGTATCTATATGCAGTCAAAAAGACGCCCGGCTTATATTGTTGAAAATGAATATTAGGAACGGGGACGGAATAACTTCCTCAATTAGGCGCATAGATTTGGGTCATATTTGTTCGATCTCAAATCACAAAAATTGGTGGAATAGCAAGCTATTTTGAGGTTTTTGGGATTTGAGATCGGGTAAAGATGACCTAAAGCTATGATGTATAATGGGGAAGTTGTTTCGTCCCCGTTCCTTAGGGGCTCGGTTATGAAAGATAAAGTTTATCATGACATGACAAAACAACAGAAAGAACATTGGTGGTTCAAAGCGCGCAGGAAAATCTTGGATAAGATAATTAGTAAATGTGATTTATCAGACAACGCTAAAATTCTTGAAATAGGTTGTGGTACCGGAGGAAATTTGTTGATGCTCAAAAAGCATGGGAACGTGTCTGCAATGGAACTCGATGAATTCGCCGCAGACCATGCAACACGCACAACCGGCGTAGATGTTAGAAAGGGATGGCTGCCGGATAACATTCCATATAATGAGAAATTTGATTTGCTATGTATGTTTGATGTATTGGAGCACATCCAGGATGATAAAAAAGCCTTGATAGAGATAACAAAACTACTTAACCGGGCGGGGATCCTCATCATTACCGTTCCTGCGTATTCCTGGCTTTACGGTCCTCACGATAAAATGCTCTATCATTACAGAAGATATTCAACAACTGCGCTCACTAAAACAATAAATTATTCAAGTTTAAATATATTGAAAATCTCCTATTTCAATACGTTATTGTTTCCATTAGTAATATTAGGCAGGCTGGCTGACATGTTAAGAAACTCTGATGAGTCTATTGGGTACTCAACACCAAATAGTATTGTCAACCACTTGTTTTACAGAGCATTTAGCATTGAAAGGCTGTTAGTGGATAAAATAAACTCTCCTTTTGGCGCGTCGATTGTTGCGGTATGCAGGAAAACCGAATGATAGGAAAGCAAATAGTTAAGTACGGCATAGTTGGGTTAATTTCCACGATAATCCATATTAGCATCGCTTTTTTATTAGTATATTTCATTGATGAATCCGCATTTTATTCTAATGTTCTTGGTTTTATTTGCGCCTTTCTGTTTTCATATCTTTCTCATTCAAAGTTCGTATTTTATAGCAATTTATCGCTTGATAAGGTCTCGAAATTTTTTCTTGTTCAATTCATATCATTACTATTGGCGATTGCATTTGCGAATTTAGCTGAAGGCCTTAATCCATATTTAAAGGTCTTATTCGTGGCGCTTATACTCCCTTTGATTGCTTTTATGGTTCATAAAGTGTGGACGTTTGCGGAGCATGAAAAATCGCGAAGAACACCGAAGCCAAGCTGGATCAAAAGATAACCTAAATTGAGCGATTCCCGAGTTTGCCTGAAGATGCAAGCCGGAGGGCACGCAGACGTACCTTGGTACTTCAATGGCCTGACAACGCAGCAGATCAGGCAAACTCTGGAATCCCGAACGGTTTCAAATCATAGGGAACTCTATGAATATGTTTGGAATCCGAATCCACCCAATGGGTTATGACCATTAAGTCGAAAAGCTGTAACTCAATAAGGGTTCGCCCAAAAAACTTGGCAGATTTCGCGCTTGGATTTGGGTGAGATTTGGTCGGTCCGATTGAGCAAACCCGCAGGAATAGCAGGCTATTTCGAGGGTATTGCGAATGAGTATCGGCCAAAGATCGCCTGAAGCTGAGATGCCAAAATGGTAAGTTGTTTTTGCGCGAGCCCTGAGTCCGGGTAACAGTCACTGGATTCCGGCTTTCGCCGGAATGACGATTGGGTATAAGTCAATGTCATAAACTTAACGACATGGTTTATTTACAAGACCTATCCGTGTGGTGCTTAGAAATTGGAGGTTCAGCGCATCCACAACCTCCCCAAACACCTCTGTTTTAGAGGAATGGCGTTTGAGGAACATGCTTTTTTGTCATAAAACTGTCCAATCCTTCTACGGGGTAGGAGTCAAAATTTACGAGGTCT
>MAXL01000543.1 GCA_001751005.1 Desulfobacterales bacterium S5133MH16 | reverse complement strand
GCCAAAAATTGCCAAAGAATCTGAAAAATTTTCTTTTTCGCTGATAAAATAGACCAGATCACCCGCCAGAAGCCTGTCATTTCCCCTGGGTATAATCAATTCTTCATCTCGTATCACCGCAGCAATCAGCGGGATTTTCTTTCCGATTTTAGCAGAAATTTCCGAAAGTCGGACACCGGCCAGCCGTGCCGACTTATCCAAATGTATTCCGACAAATTTAACACGACCATCGGCAAACTCGTCCACATCCACCGCACCGGGCACATTCATGATTCTATCGATTGTCTTTACAACTTCGATATCCGGATTAATTAACGTGTCGATATGGGGGGTATGATCACGGAAGGTATCATGATATTCATCATAGTCAGCGCCACGGATACGTGCCAGTTTCTTTGTTGTCGGAGAAATTATATTTGCAACCAGACATGCCACCAGATTGGTTTCATCACTATCTGTAACTGCAAGGAGGATATCGGCCTCTTTGATGCCTGCTTCCTTCAAAACAACCGGGCTGCTTCCGGACCCGTTAAGCACCTGAACATCAATATTATCAGATACATGTCGAATGGCAACCGGGTTATTGTCAACTACCACAACATCTTTGTTTTCAAAAGCCAGATGGCTTGCGATGTTAAATCCGACCTCACCGGCACCCACTATTATGATTTTCAACTGACGTTGCTCCTTTAATAAAATCGCCGAACGATTTTTATCACCTAAAATCTGCAATTGCCTATTTGGCCGCAGCTTCAAGGCGCAGGGTGTGCCGCCGTAGTAAACTACTGCAAACGCCCTGCAACACAGAAGATGCGGTCAAAGGGGCAATCCCGAAGGGGACAAATTTTAAAAATTTCTTTTATTTTCATACTCAGCAATATAATGCACCACCCAACATACACTCTATATGTTAACAGTATAATATAATTATATTTATTTAATTCTTTTAAAATTTGTATGCAGTTTTTAGGTATCATACAACAATAAACATGCAAAGGCAAATAACCACAAAAAGAGCTGTCCAGTCCCTTAAGCCTGCACGAAGCCCGGGATCTGTTCTGTTTTCAGAATAACATCTGGCCTCCATGGCAACCGCCAGCTTGTCAGCCCTTTCAAAGGTTCGGCGCATGAGCGGAATTCCGAGTTTTTGCAATCTATAGACCGGATTCTTTCTATTGTCCACTCCTCTCGCCCGCTGGGCATCGGCGGTTTCCCTTGCCTGGTCGAAAATAACAGGAATAAACCGAACCACCAGACTCATCATGGTGGCAATCCTTTTGGAGGGGATAAAAGGAAAAGGGTTAAGGAGCCACTCAACAGCAGCTTTAATTTCTGAAGGCCGTGTTGTTGAAACAAAGGCTAATCCGGTCAAAACAACAATCACAAGCCGCCAGCAAACCATGGCGCCGTGATAGATGCCTTCCCGGGTGATTGAGACGGCCTTAAATTCGATAACCGCTGATCCGGGGACAGATAATGCACGGGCGAAAAAAATAAACGCAAGGAGTACAATAAGATATCGAAAAGCTTTGAAAATAGATTTCAAAGATCGTTGGGCATGCAGTAGTGCAGCAACCAACACCAGGGTTAAAACGGAAAGTGAAACAGGATATGCTTTCAGACTGGTAACGCTGATAAGGACAAGAAATAAGAGTTTAAATCGAACATCCAGCCCATGAAGGACGGAAGATCCGGGACGGAAATTGAAAGCGCTCAATTCAGCCATGATGGAACCTCCATCCCCAGGCGGGAAGCACACGGTTCTCTGATACCAAAGGTTTCAAGTTCCCCAAGCAGTTGAGATGGGATTCCGTCTTTTACCACTTTTCCCTCTTTCATTATGACCAGACGATCCGCGTGGGCAATTACCTTTTCCAGATCGTGGGCTGCAACAAAAATTGTGTGGCCGGACCGGTGGAGA
The DNA here is from genome assembly GCA_001751005.1 of Desulfobacterales bacterium S5133MH16. Classification (GTDB taxonomy): domain Bacteria; phylum Desulfobacterota; class Desulfobacteria; order Desulfobacterales; family UBA11574; genus S5133MH16. The sequence continues at coordinate 5,981 of MAXL01000543.1, read as the reverse complement.
GAAACAATCTGTTTTAAAATCTGTTTGACACCGGGATAGTCAAGGCTGGAAAAAGGTTCGTCAAAAACCAGTACTTTAGGTTCCATGGCCAGGATACCCGCGATGGCAAGCCTGCGCTTTTCCCCGCCTGAAAGTAAATGGGGCTTTTGATCCTTAAAATCGAGCATGCCTACAATTTTCAATGACTTAGATACCCGTCTTTTAACTTCGTTTCTGTCCACACAAAGGTTTTCCGGGCCAAAAGCGACATCATCGCAAACCGTTTCACCCACAATCTGACTGTCGGCATCCTGGAATACCATTCCGACCATCTGCCTTGCTTTAACAAGATTTTCAGATACCGTGCGTCCGGCCAGACGAATCGTGCCGGCGGTGGGCAGAAGAAGTCCGTTCAGATGTTTTAAGAGAGTGGTTTTTCCGGACCCGTTTTGCCCGGCAATAATAACAAACGTCCCTTCCCGGATGGTAAGATTTATATTTTCCAGACCGAGCGTACTGTCGGCAAATCTGTGGCTGAGGTTTTTTATCTCAATGATATTCATAAAATTTAGTTTTATCTGTTTATTACCGGTCGTAATGCTTTTGCAATGGGTACGGCTGCGGCAATTTTAAGAGCATCTCCTAAAATAAACGGATACATACCCACAGCCAGTGTATTTGCCAATGTCATACCGGTTAACGTTTTCAACCATGTTACCCCGAAAGCGTAAATAATCAGACTGCCGCAGACCATGGCAAGTACGTCAGAAACCGCGCGTTTTCGTGTTCTTTCGGTTATCCATCCGATTACATAGACCGCCGGAAGAAACCCCAAAAGGTATCCGCCAGTAGGTCCTGCAAAGCGTCCTATTCCAGCGACCCCGCCGGCAAATACCGGAAGACCCAGAGCACCTGCCAAAAGATAAACGCCTACACTTGCAACACCCCACTTGGAGCCCAGTAACAGGCCTGAAAGAAATATAAAAAGATTTTGAAGAATGATCGGAACCGGGCCTATGGGTATTGCCAGGTATGCGCCTGCTGCGGTCAGCGCGGCCAGAAGTGAGGCATATACGGTCATGTGAAGTTGTTTAGCAGCAATCATGAAAGCAATCGCCATAGACAATTTTTTTTATTGATCCGTCTTCGAGCTTCAACATCAGTGCACCGGTGTTGTCCACATCCAAGGCAATGCCTTTGAACTCATCATGGATGGTTACAATTTTTACCTGCCGGCCGATGGTCATGGCATAGGTTTTCCACTCAGAGATCACATTATCCAGAGTCCTATTGTTAATACGATTTTCAAATTCATCCAGAAACTCGGATAAAAGCTGTTTTCTCGAAATATTCCTGCCAAGAATTTTCTTTAGTGACGTGGCCATGGGTTCACGAGGAGTGGGATCATTATTAACATTTACACCCATACCGATATTGATAAACGTAATCATATCGGTTTCAGCCTCCATCTCAGAGAGTAACCCCGCAACCTTTCTTTCATGAACAAGGATATCGTTAGGCCATTTTACCCTGGCATCAATATGAAACATGTTGCGCAGGGTTCGGGCCATAATCATGGATGCGGCAAAGTTAACCCGTGAGCTTAACGCCGGCGGTATTTGCGGCCTGAGTATAACGGTAAAATAGAGCCCGCCTTGTGATGAAACCCAGGTTCTTTTCAAACGACCCCGTCCTTTGCTTTGTCGTCCCGCAATAACCACGGTAAAAGGAGGAGAATCATTTCTTGCAAGGTTTCCGGCAACATCCATTGTGGAGGTAACTTCATCAAAATAATTGATTTTTAATTCTCTATCCCCAAATTCCCACGGGTGAAGGATGTCAGAATCGTTTATCAGACGGTATCCTTTGGGTGTTGCCCGGATATCGTATCCAAATTCCTGGAGCTTTTTAATATGTTTCCATATAGAAACTCTGGAAATCTTTAAGTGAGAACTGAGCGTTTCTCCGGAAACCACGTCACTCTCTGCTCTCAATATTTTAAGAATCTGTCCCTTCATTGTTTATCTGTCATCTGGTTAGCCCTGTTAATCGCACCAGTTAACGCAATAGAAAAAGATTGTCAACCCAAACCAATAAAGATTTCAGGGCAAACGCATTTGAATCCCAATACAGGGAGAACGCTCCACAACGGCGTGTATCTCTTTCCAACCGACTGAAACTTGTGTTTAAGTACCCGTAAGCCCGAGCCGCGCCAGAGTTATTAAGAACAATTCGTAGCTAAATTATCCCATTGATTTTTTAAGTCATAATTTCATTCGGCTCGGGCTAACGCGTGCTAAAACCCTTCAAACAGTCAGTCGGTTTCCAAAAGAAACACGCCGTCGCTACGCTGCACCGAAATCAAATTCGTTTACTCTGAAACTAAGGCAGAAAATCTGTTATGGATTTTTGTTGCCGATCGGTTGTGTTTGCTATTTTGTCTTATTGGCCGTATAATTTACATTAAGCTTTTATTTTTCCTTTTGGCTATTTCCGGTTAATTATTTGATTATTAAGAAAGTCGTATTCAAATAAATATTATGTGGAATAAAAAGTTTATCAAAATTTGTTTGCTCGTTATATGGAGTGTTGGAATTTTACAGATCTGCGTTTCATGTGCTGTCACGGCAAAAAACCGGTATTTTAAGGCTGAAACATGTTATCATGAGCTTCGAAAAAATCCGGGAACACAAAAATACAGATACAACTGGCTGAGGTGTATAAATAAGTTTCAGGCAGTTTACAAACAGACTCCATCAAGTCCCTGGGCACCCGCAGGCATGTATATGTCCGGGGAGCTTTATGGCGAACTTTACAAACGATCACATCGAGAGACTGATAAACATGAGGCCATAGATGTTTTCAGGCGGATTATAAAACAGTACCCCAACAGCCGGTACCGGATAAAAGCAGCAGCGGCAATACGCACCCTTGAAACAGACGTATCGGAAAGCAGAACGTCAAAAAGAGTAACTCACACGGGCAAGACGAAAAAAAAATATGCCCCGGCAACGCCTCAGACTCACTCGAGTACCCGAAAAACTGTTGACAACACCACAACCATAACAGGGATTCGTTACTGGTCTAATCCTACCTACACCCGTGTTGTTATTGATGCCAGCCGGGAAACATCCTTTACCCACAGACTCCTTAAAAAAGATCCTGCCATTAATAAACCGCAGCGTTTATATATTGATTTAAAAAATAGCACCCAGGGGAAAAATATAGAAAAATTTACACCCATCAACGATAATTTGCTCAGGGATGTGCGTGCGGGCCAGTATACATCCAATGTGGTTCGGATTGTAATCGATATAAAGTCCATTCAAACATATAAAATTTTTTCACTCAAACACCCGTTCAGAGTGGTCCTGGATATGTCAGGTGATTCTATGGATGCTGGGTCCACGGCAAGATCTCAAAAAAAAGCAACTGCAGCTACCGGCAAGAGGCGTTCAAAAGGGGTTTCAGTCAAACAACCGCAGCGGGATCGTCCCCTAATCGTTGTGGATCCGGGCCACGGAGGACACGATTTTGGAGCTTCCGGCTATTTAAAGAAAGTGTATGAAAAAGATATTGCACTTCAAATTGCCGGACGACTTGCCAAAAAAATCCGGAAAAAACTTCCATACGAGGTTCTCATGACCCGGAATAATGATCGTTATCTTACACTTGAAGAACGTACTGCAATAGCAAACACAAAAAATGCAGACCTTTTTATATCCATACACACCAATGATTCCGCAAATCAAAGCACTTACGGAATCGAGACCTATTTTTTGAACCTGGCCACAGAAAATTCGGAGATAACGGTCGCGGCCCGGGAAAATGCCACTTCAACAAAGAACATAAGTGATCTGCAGACGATTTTGACAGATATCATGCAAAACACGAAAATTGATGAATCAAGCCTCCTGGCAAGTTATATACAGGATTCTTCATGCAATTACTTAAGATCAAGGTACGCTCACATCAAAAACAAAGGGGTTAAAAAGGCGCCTTTTTATGTGCTTCTCGGCGCACGGATGCCCGCCGTATTGATAGAAACCTCGTTTATCAGCAATCCCAGGGAATGCAAACGATTGACCAGTGCAAGCTATCAGGAGCATTTGTGCGAGGGTATAGTAAACGGCATACGAAAATATGTCGAGAAATCGAGATCGGCCTCATAATTCGGGCACTAACCGATATTGGGCATAAGGGCCCATTTGATTACCCAGAAAGAGGTGGTCGGGTATTTATCCAGGCATACTATGCCGCTGTTTTGGAATTTAAAGACCGGCTTTTCCATGGATCCTGTTATTAGATATGACGTCATCCTTTCCATAAAAGGCAGGTGACCGACAAGCATGCGATCCACCGCGCTGTCTATTTTATCGGCAAAGGCTGTTACATCGTCCACAGGGTTCAGCCCGGTGCTTTCTTCTACTCCACCTTCAGGCTCCAGGACAGATGCAATGATCTCAGCGGTCTGCCGAGCTCTGGTCTTACCGCTGTGTGTTATGCCCGACACAAGAACATTGTATGCTTTAGCCACTTCTGCGATACGCTTTGTTTCAGCGATTCCCTCTTGTGAAAGACCCTTTTTCGGATCTTTATCTTTGGGCAAACTATGGCCGTGCTGAACCAGAAAAAGTGCCATTTTACACTTCCTCCCTAAACCTTAATTAGTGTCCATCCATAAATGGCCCTTTTTGCCCTGCTCGGCGTTCTCCGCGGGTTTCCGGCTGCGGCGTACAGACGTACGCCTCACCGGAAACCCTTGTGCGGCCTTGATCAGGACAAAAATTGCGCATTTCTGAATTGGACACCCATCGTGTTCATATTGGATTCATGGATGGACACTAATTAGTGCCCATCCATAAATCTATATTGGGCATAAATTAAGTTTTTTTATCACGCAGTGCTGCATGCGCGGCAGCCAGGCGTGCGACAGGTATTCGAAACGGGGAGCACGAAACATACGTTAACCCAAGTTCATGGCATAACTGAATAGATTCGGGATCACCGCCGTGTTCACCACAAATACCGCATTCCATGTCGGGTCTTACGGCCCGTCCTTTTTCAACCGCCATTTTCATGAGTAAGCCCACGCCGTCCCGGTCGATAACTGCAAAAGGATTATCCGACAGAATTTCTTTTTCCATGTATGTAATCAAAAACCCGGCTTCGGCATCGTCTCTGGAAATCCCGAAGGTTGTCTGGGTCAGATCATTGGTACCAAAAGATATAAAGGCGGCATATTCGGCGATCTGATCCATGGTCAGCGCAGCACGCGGAATTTCGATCATTGTTCCGAACTTGTAATCCGGCTCGATCCCCTGCTCCTTCATAACCTGTTTGGCCTCGGTCTCAAGAATCCCTTGCTGGATCTTTAATTCGTTAACATGGCTGGTTAGCGGAATCATCACCTCCGGATGCACATCTATACCCTCTTTAGCCACCATGCACGCGGCCTCAAAGATGGCACGAACTTGCATGGAAGTCAGTTCCGGAATATGAATCCCCAGGCGCACACCACGCAGCCCCAGCATGGGATTGGATTCATGCAGACTTTCGACCCGCTTAAGCAATTGTTCTTCTTTGGCAATTTGGCCCAACAGCTTGTCGATTTCCTCAAGAGTGCCGGCCTCTTTCAGACGAATCTTACAGTCGGTCAAATCTCGCATCAGGTCTACATGGTTGGGTAAAAATTCGTGCAAGGGCGGATCGATCAGGCGAATGATGACCGGCAGACCGTCCATTACACGGAAAAGGCCGGCAAAGTCTTCGCGCTGAAAGGGAAGCAGCGCATCCAGTGCCTCGCGCCGTTCACTCGGCAAATCTGTCATGATCATCTTCTGTACAAAGGGGAGTCTCTCGGCCTCAAAAAACATGTGCTCTGTTCGGCACAGGCCGATCCCCTCTGCGCCGTAATCACGGGCGCGTTGAGCATCAGCCGGATAGTCGGCGTTGGCCCAGACGCCCAGTCGACGAAACTCATCAGCCCAGGAGAGTATCTT
>MAXL01000542.1 GCA_001751005.1 Desulfobacterales bacterium S5133MH16 | reverse complement strand
CATTTTGGATGCCGATGCATCCCGTCTGGCTACGTTACGAAAACTCGAAATATGCTTGATATTCCTTAAGTTTTCGCGCCTTGCCAGCCGGGCGCCTCAACTCCCAAAATTGTAAATTTATTTTTTCGTGAACCCTTAGTTGAAGCCTCTCCGAATGTAACCTCTTGGAGAAGCACATGAACCCAACCCGCACCCAATATTTAGAAATCGGCTCTCGGCGATTTCGGCCATTCGACGGTGCTCATTTTCCGAATCTTGGTTTTCATCATCCAGCGAGAGTAGATTCTATATAGATAACGGTAATGAGATTTAAGAGACCAACCGCTTTTCAATGGATTTATAAATTTGCTTTCAAAGTTTCGGTCAGACTCTATTTAAGTCTAAAACCATTTTTAGACAGAATTAATATGGTATAATTTTTGTTCCAGAACCTGTAATAAAATCTCTTCTAAATGCTCAATATGGAAATTCCAACGATATGCTGCCGCTGCGGTATGGGCTTTTTGTGCCATCTTTTCTTTTTTCTCTGAGTAGTAAAATTTCAAAATCGCTTCGGCCAGTGTTTCTGGTCTATAATCGGGAATAACAAAACCATTGATCCCATGGTCAATCAATTCACTGGCACCTACCTGCGGTCCGGTTATAACCGGTGTCCCTGAATATAGTGATTCCAATACCACATTGGCAATTGGATCAAACGTAGAAGGCAGAACAAAAAGGTCGGCTACAGCGTATAGTCTGCCAACATCTTTTCGATATCCTAAAAATTGAACACAATGTGAGCATCCTTGGACCTGGGCTAAATGCCGGTATCTCTCTTCGTGCTTGTCTTTTCCGACAACAAGTAGAATTATTGGCAAATGAGATGGCAATGAGCCAAGTGTTTGAATCAAATATTGCAAACCTTTACGTGCAAACCCATTACCGATAAAAAGTAGAATAAGGGCATTTTGAGGTAAACCCAACTCTTTTTTAAAGCGTTTTTTTTCCGATTTGAGAGTGGGGTTCAGGATATTATGATCAACCCCACTGTAAACCACTTCAATTCTCCCCGGTGGCAGGCCATAACGATCCACTATCTGTTCTTTAACCATGTGGGAAACGGTTATCACCTTTTGCAGACGGGGATCTTTAAAACGCTTTCGCTCCAGATGCAGATAGCTTGCTTTATATAATGAATTAAACCGCTTGTTCGCATGTTTCTGGTAGTCCAGAAAGCAGCCGCTTCCGTCACGATAGATATCCTGGTAAATAGTACGTCCAAATCCCAAGAGCAAAGGCAGGTTGACCTTTTTTGCTACCCGTCGAGCTCCATAAGCGAAGGAAAGCATTCGAGTAATTGATGTCCCTCTAATGACTGGAATTTTATGCACAGTCATGCCCTTAGGAACCGGTTGTTCAATCTTAGCGGTAAAATAGCTTATTTCCCAATTCCTGTCGAGCAACGATGGTACGAGTTTGTTTATGTAGTTTTCCACCCCGCCGGTTTGGCTAAATCGTGTATGTATCAGGCCGATGGTCTTCAGCATCAATAACTAGTTCTTTCAGTTAAATGTTTAATTCTATAAGTTTAAAATTTTCTTATAAACTTCTATATTTCCGGCAACCATTTCTTCGACGGAAAATTTTTGCCTGACCATCGCTCGACCTTGGATAGCCATCTGTTTTGCTCGATCGGTATGATTGAGCATTTCGATAATTCCTTCCGCTAAGGCTACAGGATTAGCCGGAGCTACCAGTCTGCCGGTTTCCCCATCATGGATTATTTCCGGGATTCCGCCTGAATGAGCGGCAACGACCGGTTTGCCAAGAGCCAGGGCGTCAAGGACGGCAGTTCCCAAGCCTTCCTGAACGCTGCTCATAACAAAGAGATCGGCGATTTGATAAAAAGCACCTACATCTCGGCGAAATCCGGTAAAAATAAGCTCCTGTTTTAATCCCATGGAAGCAGCTAAAGTCTGAAGTTCGTCCATCAACTCACCGCCACCAACAATAAAAAAGCGGGCGGTGGGAATCTTGGCCAGAACGAGCGGAGTCGCTTTAACCAGATATTCTTGCCCTTTATGCCCGGCCAAATGAGCAACATTTATCACAACCTGCTCACTGCTTTTGATATTAAACTCATCAATAAGGTAATCTTTGGCGACATCATCAAATCTGTTTGGGTTGATTCCACTATGAACCACAAAAATACGTCCGGACGGAATGCCGTCATTCACCAAAACATCTTTGATGTTATGGGAGATGGCAATATAAAAATCGGCCATATAGCGGTACTTTATACCGCTTAACTTCATAAAACTGTGGCGGAAAATAGAAAAATCAACCCTGCGAGTAACAAGACGATTGACGTGGGTGCCAATGGAAGAAAAAAACGCCAGCGTATGTGCGTGAGAAGTATGAGAATGGAGAATGTCGTATCTGAATCTGTTAATCAGTGTCCTGACCCGAAAGCAGGCCAAAGGGTCTACCTCTCCGTGCATGGAAATAGGAAAGGTTTTAATTCCGATTTCTTCTGCTTTTTCAGCCATGGGAGAATCTGTTTGGCATAACAGGTGAGATGATATATTTCTCCGTTTAAGGCCCATAAGGAGATTGAAGGTTTGCTGCTCCCCACCCCTCCAGGTTCTTTCAGTATTGATATGAAGAATCTTCATCGGATGCCACGATTGTTTTCGATACAGGATATAATTGCATTCATAACCACATCATAGGTTCGGTTGGAATGGACGAATTCATACCCCCTCCGAGCAATTTTTTTTCTTTTTCCATCGTGCGTTAGATAGTAATCGATCAAATCAAGGCACTCTTCCTTGCTATGAAACCATTCAAGATGAACCCCTTTGGTAAAAATTGTATCCATCCCCAGAATATACCTTGTAAGCAAAAAACCGCCGCATCCCAAGGTAATCCAGGTGCGATTTGAAGTATGGCATTCTATATCTTCTCTGACATCACACCCTAAAATAATTTTAGAAGCGTAACAAATCTTAGCAACGTCTTTTGGATATACATGATTTTTCAAGCAAGTAAGATCAAAATCCTGCCAACTTGAGCCCCAGACTTTGAGATGATAGTGTTGATTAATCAACTTCAGAAGTTTTATACGATAATCATTGCTGGGTCTGCCGATAAAAGCAACCTCGGAAACCCACGTTCTATTCTTTGTGGGCATTATGCGATGTTCATCCCGATCGCATCCCTGCATACAAAAAATCGGATTTTTAACCCCTCGTAATTTAAGTTCATCAAGTTGGCTTTTGTTGGTGATAAAAAGATAGTCAACCAGCCGGGCATAAAGGATTAGTTTTTCATCAAGGGGTACTTTTACATCCGGATAAAAAATCGCAGTTTTACAAAATGTACTGATGTCTTCTAGAACCTTATAAGGAATATCCTTAGAATATATGAGAACTAAATCCGGATTGGCTTTAATTATTTTTTTATGAATAATTTCTTGAAAATCTGTCCAGAAAAATAACTTTTTATGACGGGGCACATTGATAAAGACGGCTTCTTCCACTCGTCGTCGAAGGGCTTTCAACATAAACTTGGTATTGCCGGTCTTCTTTTTGCTTTTACCGAGAAATACGACCTTAGCAATTGACATTTTAATAGACTCCGGTTAAGTTTAAAAGCCAATCTCCTCGATAATTTCTTCCAATGACTTTCTATGGTTTTCTGTCTTTAGTTTAACTCTTGATTTGATCACCGTACCTAAATTGGACAATGCTTTAAACAAGGCGATTACATAAACCATGTCTAATCGCAGAAGTCTAAACAGCAGCCGAAATAGAATCCAGGGGAAATGGGAAAAAATTAGTTTTCTAGTCGACAAATGGAACCATAGATAAAAAAACCTGTTTCGCCTTTTAATAACTTTTATTTTTGTTGCAGGAAAAAAACGTTTAATGGTGCCACTATGATCATGGACAACTGTACTTTCCGGTTCAAAGATAGTCTGCCATCTCCGCTTCCAGGCCCTGGTGCCAAGATCGCGATCTTCATAATAAAAAGGCTTGTATATTGGGTGAAATCCATGGAGTTGAAGAAACATCTCCTTTCTAAAAGCAACTGATCCACCAGATGCATAAAGACTTTTTAACACCCAACCCCTGCGAACCAATCGACGGGCATCTTCCAAATTCCAATTGCGTTTTCTAATCTCGCCCCGGACGATTTTTCCCAGATTCCAGGAAACTCTTAACGGCTTCCCACATTGATCAAAGATGAGGGGAGAAACCGAAAAAGTATCATCCCGACTGAACCATCGAATAAGAGGGGCAAGAAAATTACGATCAGGACGCACGTCCGAATTCAACAAAACGATTATAGGACTGTTGGATGACTTTATGCCAGAATGGATAGCCTCGGCAAAACCTTTGTTAATGTCATGTTCGACAACCTTAATTTCAGGAAAATTCATCGTAATCATTTGGACGCTGTTATCCTGGGAGGCATCATCAACAACAATAATCTCACTTTCTCCCGGATAGGATTCAGCAGCCCGGACAACGCTTACAAGATTATTGGCCAAAATTTGTTCTCCGTTATAATTTGGAATAATGATGCTTACAGGTATGAAATCCATGGTTGATCCTTAAAAAGCTGTCAAAAATTCAGTATACAACATCGTCAAAACCATGCAACTATCTATATTATTTTAGGTTCATTGACAACCGTCTATTTTAATCAATAACTTTATTAGATTAGCAGTGTTCATGGACAACAGGTGTATGGCTGGTTGTTTTGCCTACAAGCACCAATATGGTTCCTAAAATAAAAGCCAAAGGGTATAGTGAATATTTGGAGTAGAATGGAAAATTCAGGCCACAGTGAATCAACCAACTTAAAAAAACAATAATTAAACATTTTAACAGAAGACGAATTTTTCTGTTTTGGTTTTGTCTGGCCGCATTTACTATTGAGATGAATAAAAGTGTCAACCCCCCAAAAATCAAAACGAATCCGATAAGGCCGTTTAAATAAACTATTTCGAGAAAATGGGAATGGGAGGAGACAAAGGTAACTTTAAAAGTCGGACCTTTGGTGTAATTTATTGGGGACCACCCTATCCCGTGACCGAATATCCAGGTCAACAGTGAATTGTCTTTAAGCTTATTCCATGATTTAGCCCACAATTGGATCCTTTCTTCCTCGGCCAGGTTAACAATCAAATCCTGAATT
>MAXL01000541.1 GCA_001751005.1 Desulfobacterales bacterium S5133MH16 | reverse complement strand
TTGCCGGTTGATTTTACTGCGGAACAATGCGAGAAATACCGGGCCATCAAAGATATATCGCATAAAGAAAGAAGCTATAGATTCAACAGATCGACAAAAGGTTCGAGTTGAAGCAAATGATTTGTTGTGTTATTGGGCGGGTATAAAATTTATGAACCTGCTTTGACCGTGTTTTTTTAATCAAATAAAATCAAAAGGAGCCGCTTACATGGAAAAAACCGACGACATTTTAATAGATCAAAAGGGAGCTTCCCAACAATTCACTGAAGAACAACAGTCCGTCCTGAAGACCATGGACAAATGGATTAAGGCCGTCACCACCACTGATCCGGAAACGGTGGCAAAATTGTATGCCAAAGATGCCGTTTTCTGGGGCACTGTATCGCCTTTTCTGCGAACAACTCCGCAAGGAACAAAGGATTATTTTGAACATTTCATGGGCTTGGAGCATTTAAATGCAATCTACTACAAACCCATGGTAAGGGTGTATGGCGATATCGCCGTAAACTCTGGTTATTACACATTCTTTCATGAAAAAGATGGTAAAATGATGAGCATACCTGCTCGGTATACGTTTGTTTATCGCAAGGACAGCGATGGTGAGTGGTATATCATCGATCATCATTCTTCGGCAGTGCCTCAAAATGTGTAGCATTATCATAGCCTAATCATGAGAAATAGTTGCACGCCGGATTTTGGTTCGAATTCGAGGCGCATCAACGGGTGCATACTTCACGTATTCATGGGTTTGTGTAACAAAGAATTCGAACCAATAGACAATTAAGATGGGAGAATTTATTTTTTCCGAGGCCCTAACCGAGAGGCAATGGAAACCCAGGTTTCTTTTGTAAGAATATCGATTACTTCAAAACCCAAATTTTCCATCTTTTCTATAACGTTATTCTTATCCTCTTCAATAATACCCGAGCAAATAAATATACTGTTTTTGACCAGAACCTTTTTGATATCATCGAGCAGCAATAAAATACCTTTTGAGGTTAAATTAGCAGCAACAACATCAAACCGTGCCCCGACCTTTTCTACAAGGTTGCCGGTTATGACATTAAAGGTTGCCGTTGCGATTCTGTTTTGCATCAAATTTTTACAGGCCACATCCACGGCAACTTCATCATTGTCCGTGCCCCATACTTTGCCTGCTCCAAGCTTTGCTGCTGCAACCATAAGGATGCCTGAACCGGTTCCCACATCCAGAAAAGAATCACCCTTTTTCAGATATTTTTCCATCATTGTAATGCACATGCCGGTTGTGGGATGGGTTCCGGTACCAAATGCCATGCCCGGATCGATCTCAAGGATAATTTCATCATGATTCCCGGAATATTCCCTCCATGTGGGTTTTACTACGATATTGTCGGTTATTTTCTCCGGCCGGAAATGGGTTTTCCATTGGTGTGCCCAGTCTGATTCATCAACATCAGAACAAACAATTTTACATATCATCCCGTTTTTCTTTTCGAGCCTTGCCAGGTTTTTTTCAATTATTTCAAGCTGCTTTTCGAACTGCTCATCATGGAGCAGATAGCCGATAACCGAATAATGGTCGGGCGTTATGGCATCTTTCCCCCAATCTTCCGGATGTTCAATATCCGGCTCTTCCACAACCAGACCCGTTATTCCCTGTTCATAAAAAATATCGGCAATAAGATCTGTTGCCAATTGTTTATCATGGAAATCAAAAATAACCTTTGCTTCTATCCATTTCATATCTAAAATTTGCAGTAAACGTTTAGCCACTAAGGCACCAAGGCACGAAGAAAGAATAATTAATATATCTTTTGTGTCTTAGTGTCTTGGTGGCAAATATTTTTGGTTCCGGTTTATCTGGGTTAGGGTAAACTTTTCTTTTGGCGGATTAAAGTAACCGTATGTTAGATTCGGAAAATATTCTTTAATTTGTCGGAGAACATTTTTCATTCCCAGAGGACTGCCATGCGGTGCGGCATTGGACATGACTTTCCAATATCTTACCGGGTCAAAATTTAAATTCCGCCACTGGATCATGTTTATGGGATGCTGATTTAAAAATCGGGTCAACGCGTGCACTTCTTCCGGAGTGTCGGTAAATCCGGGGCAGTTGAGATAGTTTATAGATACAAATTTGTCCCGGTCAATTGCAATGTCTATACTTTTTAATACATCAGAAAAACCATAACCTTTGGGTTGAAAATATGCATCATAGCATTCTTTTCTAACGCTGTTGATACTGATACGGATGCTGTCAAGACCCGCATCAAAAAGTTTTTTCAGAATGTCGGGTCTGCTTCCATTGGTATTCATGTTAACTGTGCCTCGGCCGGAAACCGAACGTATTTTTTCTATGGCCGGCGCAATTACGTCGGCGGCCAGCAAGGGCTCTCCCTCACACCCCTGCCCGAAACTGACAACGCTTCTTCTCACCCGCCCGATATGTTCAAGAGAGATTCCTGCAATTTCTTCGGGTGACGGTTTAAAAGAAATTCTGTCCTGGCTGTGGGGAATCTCTCCACTGTGCTGTAACGACAAGCAGCCCAGGCATCTGGCGTTACATATCTCGGAGGTGGGCAGCGGTGCTTCGTATCTTCCCAGAAAGAAATTTTTGGCCGCCGGACATCCGTATTCCAGAGCACATTTTTCCAAATGTTTCCTTAGCCGGTTGTCCGGCATCTTTTTTTTCATCCGTCTAACACCGTCAATGACATCTTCGAGTTTCATCCGTCTCAAATCCTGCCGCCTTTCTTTGTCCACCCGTATCACGGCAGATCTGAACCTCCCCCTGTGCCATCCTACAGCACCGTATGAAAAAAGGGGTAGATATCCGGCGTTGTTGTTTTCCCTGTAAGCACTTATATAAGAAATAACATAGCCGGGCGAATTAAACGCAGCAACCGGGAATATCATTTCACCGGGTTCATATGGATTTTCCCCCACAATCTCGATCCTGCTGTTTTCCATATCGTATAAGATCGGCTTTCTATCCGGCATATACATAAGTTCCCCGCCAAAAGGCATATTGATCGTTTCATCGAGCGTCAGGGGTAGCAGGGAAGGACCGGCCATGCCCACGGCAGCATATCCGTTAAGGTCAAAAATTCTTCCGGCACTATTTGCGACAACTGCGGTTACAAAATTCTTTTTATTGTAAAGCGGCTTGAACTGACTGTTCTTTGTTATAATCATAATTTCTGCTTACCCACCTTTAAATTTTCATTACCAAACGTGAACTGAAATGTACATCTAAACAATTCCTATTTAATGCTGGCACAGGATATAATCATTGAAACCAAACCGACAATATACTATTATCCTCGATACGATATCGAGGAATCTTAACGGAGGATCGTCCAATGAAAAGTTATCGAAAAGAATTGTGGTTCGAAGTACCGACACGGC
>MAXL01000540.1 GCA_001751005.1 Desulfobacterales bacterium S5133MH16 | reverse complement strand
GCTCAAGACCAGCATCTTATACATTCCAGGCCTGTAATTCTGAAATGCTGGAAAGTTATGGGAGCTCTGGCGGGCCGATACTATAAACCCGTTGAAACCTATCACGCTGAGGGAGCTGAGACCGTTTTTCTGAGCATGGGAAGTGTTGGAGAAACCGTCTCCATTGCCGTAGAAGAGCTCCGAGCCCAGGGCAGATCCGTGGGTCAGGTCAAATTAAGGCTCTGGCGTCCCTTCCCCTTTGAAGAATTTCGGGAGGCTGTCCGGGGTGTCAAACAAATTATTGTCATGGATCGGGCGATTTCCTATGGCGGGCCCGGTGGCCCGGTGGCAAGCGAGATTCGTTCCGCCCTTTACTTGGAAGAAAACATGCCGACCATCACCAATTTCCTTTGTGGACTTGCGGGACGAGACGTAACCGTTGAGGACTATATTGCCATGTTTGAAAAAACCGAACAGATGGCCAAAGGCAAGGTGAGACAGGAAGATTACATCATTTACGGAGTCAGAGAATAATGGAAACATTTAATGTTTACGCGAGTCGCCTTATAACCAAAAAAGAATACTTTTCTCCGGGTCATCGGGCCTGTCAGGGGTGTGCCGAAGCCTTAGCCGTAAGGATGGTGGCCAAAGCGCTTGGACAAAATGTGATTGTTTCCAGCGCAACGGGTTGTATGGAAATAGTTTCTTCCCCCCTGCCCTTCACCAACTGGCGAGTGCCCTGGATTCATGTGGCCTTTGAGAATACCTCTGCGGTGGCCAGCGGCGTTGAGGCGGGAACCAAGGCTCTGATCCGGAAAGGCAAACTTCCCGATAAAGGAACCGTTTTTCTCGGTATGGGCGGTGATGGGGCTACCGCTGATATCGGGCTTCAGTCTTTATCCGGCGCTTTTGAAAGAGGACATAACTTTCTCTATGTTTGTTATGATAATGAAGCATATATGAACACGGGCATACAGCGATCCTCGTCTACTCCTTTTGGGGCTGCCACCACGACCTCGCCGGCCGGAAAACTTACACCCGGTCAAATCACCTGGAAAAAAAACATGGCTGAAATTGCTGTTGCCCACAACATTCCCTATGTAGCCACATCCTGTTCCAGTTACCCATTTGATCTCATTCAGAAAGTGAAAAAAGCAGCCCGTATTAACGGCCCGGCCTATATTCATGTCCTCTCTGTCTGTCCTACCGGGTGGCGGGTGCCTCCGAATAAGGCCATCTGGATCGGCAGATTGGCTGTTGAAACCGGGGTGTTTCCCCTGTATGAAGTGGAAAACGGGAAATACCGGATAACCGTGGATGTTCCCGAGCTCAGACCGGTTTTGGACTATTTGAAGCCACAGGGAAGATTTCGTCATTTGACCCCGGAGCTGGTCGATGAAATTCAGGAAAGAGTAACCCACGAATATAATAAACTGAAAGCAAAAACTGCTCTTTAAAGGAACACTAATGAAAGCAAGGATAAAGAAAATCATTGACAAATACCACAGCAACAAAGGATTCCTGGTTCCCATCCTCCTGGATGTGCAAAGAGAATATAATTATCTCAACCGGGAAGCACTCAACCTTGTCAGTGCCTTCCTTGAAGTTCCCATAAGCCAGCTTTACGAGCTGGGCACCTTTTACAAGGCGTTCAGTCTCGAACCCCGGGGCCGACATGAAATGAAATTATGTACGGGCACTGCCTGTCATGTGCGGAGGGTACCGCTTATGAAGGATAATATCGAACGTGTTCTGCAGATACAGGCGGGTGAGACCACTCCCGATCTGGAATTTACCTTTGAGACAGTCAATTGTTTAGGGGCCTGCGCTTTGGGTCCCATCCTGGTAGTCGATGGGGAATATCATGGTAACATAAGCATTTCTAAGACCAATAAAATCCTGAAAAAACTAGGCAAAAAGGTAAAGATTGATGAAGAAAATTAAATCACCTGAAGAACTGGAACAATTTCGAAGCGAAATTCAGGCGGGAAGAAATCCGAAAACGCCCTGTATTGCAATTTGTGCCGGCACAGGGTGTCTTGCACTCGGATCCGATAAGATAATCGATGCTTTCAAGGAGGAGATCAGCAAGCAAGGTCTGGACACTGACGTCGCAACGATACGTGAGACCGGTTGTCCCGGTTTTTGCGAACAGGGACCTATTGTAGTCATTTATCCTGAAGAGATATGTTATTTGCGTGTAGCTGAAAAAGATGTTCCAGAAATTATTTCGAAAACCGTTATCAATAAAGAAGTCATCGAACGGCTCGCTTACAAAGATCCAACAAGCAACAAGAGAATCATCAAAAATTTTGATATACCGTTTTATAAAAAGCAGAAACGATACATTATCGGCAATAACATCAATATTGATCCCCGCAGCATTGAAGATTACATCGCCACCGATGGATACTCTGCTTTGTCTAAAGTTTTATTCAATATGAGTCAGGAAAACGTAATCGAAGAAGTGACCAAAGCAAATCTTCGGGGCCGCGGCGGCGGCGGTTTCCCGACGGGATTGAAATGGAAGGCTACCCGAAAGGCAAAAGGAAAGCCGAAGTACCTTATCTGTAATGCTAATGAAGGCGATCCCGGAGCGTTTAATGATCGGGCTGTTCTGGAGGGTACGCCCCACTCTGTTCTGGAAGGTATGGTTATCGGTTCCTATGGCATCGGATGCCATGAGGGGTACATTTACGTGCAAAATGAGTATCCCCTTGCTGTCGAGAATATAACCATTGCCATCGAAAAAGCACGGGAACTCGGATTGTTGGGGAAAGATATCATGGGTTCCGGCTTTGATTTTGATGTTGTAATCGTTCGGGGCGGCGGTGCGTTTGTTTGCGGGGAAGAAACCGCACTGATCAGCTCTATAGAAGGTCGCAGTGGCGAACCCCGTGCCAGATATGTGTTTCCCGCCGAACGGGGCCTGTACAATAAACCGACGAATATCAATAATGTAGAAACATGGGCCAACATTCCTCTCATCATTAACAAAGGCGCCGAGTGGTACCGATCCATTGGCACTGAAAACAGTAAAGGCACCAAGATTTTTGCCCTGGTCGGCAAAATCAACAACACCGGCCTGGTGGAAATTCCCATGGGCATTACGCTGAGAGAAATCGTCTATGATATCGGAGGTGGAATCCCCAAAGGCAGAAAATTTAAAGCCGTGCAGGTTGGCGGTCCTTCGGGAGGCTGTATTCCTGAAAGTCATCTTGATTTGCCGGTTGACTTCGATGCCCTGAGCGAAGTCGGCTTGATGATTGGCGGTATGATCGTTATGGATGATCTCACCTGCATGGTTGACGTGGCCCTGTATTTTATCAAGTTTCTGGAAGAAGAGTCATGCGGAAAGTGCACCCCGTGTCGGGAAGGGGTCCACCAGATGCGGTTGATTCTGGAAAGAATTACCGAGGGTAACGGTAAAAAAGAGGATCTGGAAACCATCGAGTGTATGGGAAAGGCTATTATTGATGGTTCTCTTTGTGGTCTGGGTGGAACTGCTCCCAATCCGGTCCTGACCACCTTACGATATTTTCGGGATGAGTATGAAGCTCATATTAAGGAAAAGAGATGTCCTGCCGGAGTCTGCAAGGCCCTGACAACTTAATACTATTGACCCTGAAATGTGCAACGGCTGTATGGTCTGTGCCCGCATTTGTCCAACTGAAGCTGCTTTCGGCGAGAAAAAAGAATTGCATACCATCGACCAGGGAAAATGCATAAAATGTGGGGCCTGCTTTGAGTCTTATAAATTTGATGCAGTCAAGGTTTCATAACAAAGCTCATAGCTCAAAAAGCTATCAGCTATCAACTATCAGCTTTTAAAAAGGAATAATCATGGCGGAAATGGTCACATTAACAATCGATGGCCGGGAAATCAATGCTCCTGCCGGAACTACCATTCTGGAAGCTGCAACAGATGCAAACATTTACATCCCTCATCTTTGCAGCAATGAAGAACTTGCTCCCTACGGAGCCTGCCGGCTCTGTATGGTGGAAATTACTCAAGGCGAACGAGCCCGTCTGGTAGCATCCTGCATTTTCGAGGTGGCTGACGGCCTGGAGGTGGAAACAAATACCGAGCGAGTTCTTAATGTGAGAAAACTCGTGATCGAACTGTTGCTCGCCCGCAATAATAAACACCCGGCGCTCCGGAAAATAGCTGATGAATTGGGCGTTAAGGAAACCCGTTTTCCGGTTGAGCAAAAGGGCTGTATCCTGTGTGGCCAGTGCGTGAGAACCTGCCGTGAAGTTGTCGGTGTTTCAGCTATCGGGTTTTCCGGACGCGGAATCACGAGAAAAGTCGCCACTCCGTTTATGGAGTTTCCTCCTGATTGCATTGCCTGCGGCTCGTGTGTTTATGTTTGCCCCGTGCAGTTTATCCCCATGAAAGAAGAGAACGGTGTCAGAACGATTAAAGGGTTTGATTATCCCATGCAAAAATGTTCGAAGTGCGGTCGATATTTTGCCCCTAAAAAACAACTTGAGTATTTTAGTAAAATAACCAATCTGCCGTTAGAACATTTTGAAACCTGCGTTGGCTGCCGTTAAAACGAAAATCTATCTGGTTTTTTATACAGTTACGCATAGTTAGTGCCCGAACGAAAACTAGGATTTTTTGTTAAGATCAAGGAAGACGAAAATTTTAACCACAGTAATACAGGTAGTATTTCGAGGATTAAAATTTGAGTCTGACGCAGATATTGGCGAAAAAGACAGTTTTCGTTCAGGCACTAGTTAAAAAGGAAGGGTCCCAATCAGCTAATAGGCCCTTCCTTTTTTTGTGTAAACTTACCCCTAAGTCGAGCGATCTTTTATTCGATCTGCACCGAATCTTGGTGATAAACACAAAACCGAATCTGTTTTCTTTGGATGTGGGCATTGCAATGAGAAATGCGGGTTAAACTCCTTGACAGCTATAAGGCATCGCTCTAAATATGTAATCCATGAGTCTGAACATTTACAAAAGGAGATTGGCTAATGGTTGATTTTGCGTATCAGGAAATGTTCCCTCTCAAGGATGATACAACCGAGTATCGTAGAATAACTGATGAGCATGTTTCCTTAGAGTATTTTAACGGCGTCGAAATCTTAAAGATCGCAGCCCAGGGCCTTACCTTTCTGGCTGAACAGGCTTTCAAGGACGTATCGCACCTGTTGAGGCCATCCCACCTGGCGCTCCTGGCAAAGATTCTGGATGATCCCGAAAGTTCCGACAACGACCGGTACGTTGCCCTTGAAATGCTTAAAAACGCGGTTATCTCCGCACAAGGTGTGTTCCCCATGTGTCAGGACACCGGAACCGCCATTGTAATGGGTAAAAAGGGTCAGCAGGTCTGGACCGGCTTTTGTGATGAAGAAGCCCTTTCAAAAGGTATTTTCAATGCCTATACAATCAACAACCTGCGGTACTCCCAGAACGCCCCCTTGAGCATGTTCGATGAAGTCAATACAGGCTGCAATCTTCCTGCTCAGATCGAGCTTTATGCCACACAAGGAGATAGCTATCAGTTTCTCTTCATCGCAAAAGGCGGCGGATCTGCAAATAAGACTTATCTTTACCAGGAAACCAAAGCCACATTAACGCCTGAAAAACTGGTGTCTTTTATGAAAAGCAAGATGAAAACCCTGGGCACAGCCGCCTGTCCACCGTATCATCTTGCATTTGTTATTGGCGGAACTTCTGCTGAATTAAACTTGAAAACAGTCAAATTAGCCTCCGCAGGATACCTGGACACTCTTCCCACAACCGGAAGCGAATCCGGGCATGCATTCAGGGATATAAAACTTGAGGAAGAACTGCTCAAGATTTCACAAAAAACGGGCATCGGCGCCCAGTTCGGCGGAAAATATTTTTGTCTGGACACGCGGATTATCCGTCTTCCAAGGCACGGTGCATCCTGCCCCATCGGCTTGGGTGTGAGTTGCAGCGCAGACCGTAATATAAAGGCAAAAATTACAAAGCAGGGAATTTTTCTGGAACGCCTTGAGACCGATCCGGCCAGGTACCTTCCGGAGCCCGGTGCATCGGATACCGGGGCCGTCACTATCGATTTGAATCGTTCCATGGATGAAATCCGGGCCCAACTGAGCAAATATCCGGTTGCAACCCGGCTGCTATTGAACGGAAAAATCGTGGTGGGAAGAGACATCGCTCACGCTAAACTTAAAGAACGTTTTGACAGCGGCCAGGCGCTGCCGCATTATTTCAAGGACCACATCGTATATTATGCGGGTCCGGCCAAAACCCCTGAAGGATATCCTTCAGGTTCTTTCGGCCCCACAACCGCCGGGCGAATGGATCCATATGTGCCCATTTTCCAAGAGCACGGTGCTTCCATGGTCATGTTGGCAAAAGGAAATCGTTCAAAAGAAGTTACTCAGTCATGTAATAAATTCGGGGGATTCTACCTGGGTTCCATCGGCGGCCCTGCAGCCAGGCTCGGTAAAGAGTGTATTACAAACATTGAAACCCTAGAGTATCCCGAACTCGGAATGGAAGCAATCTTTTTGATAACCGTCAAGGATTTCCCCGCATTTATTATTGTAGACGACAAGGGGAACGACTTTTTTGAAAATCTTTTATGAATAAAGTAATTACAGAATGTATTCGCTGCGGCACCTGCTGCAAAAAAGGCGGCCCGTCTTTCCACCTTGAGGATAAGGTGTTGATTGAAAAAGGAATAATTTTATCAAAATATCTTTATACCATCAGAGAGGGTGAACTTTGCTATGACAATGTCAAAGAGTCCATTTTGCCGGCAGCTTCAGATATCATTAAAATAAAAGGTCAAAAAGATTCGGTGACCTGCATTTTTTTTAATGAAAAAGAAAATGAATGCACAATTTATGACAACAGACCTCTTGAATGCCGGGCTCTTAAATGCTGGGATACGCGGGAAATTGAAAGGATTTATTCTAAAAACAGGTTGACACGAAAAGATCTTATTTCAACTATTGAAGGGCTGTGGGACCTGGTTGAGGACCACCAGAGGCGATGCTCATATGAAACGCTCAAATTTTTTATAGACGCTCTGAACAAAGACAAAAAGGATGAAGCGCTTAAAGGCATTTTCGATATAATCGAATATGATGCCCAAATCAGGGAACTGGTTGTGCAAAAGGGAGACCTTGATCCTGAAATGACCGATTTTATTTTCGGCAGGCCGATCACAGAAACCATCAGAATGTACGGCTTTAAGATCATAAAACAAAACGATAATTATCGTCTGATTCCGATTAGTTAAACGTCCGGGAAATTCTACAACTCCTCAAAATTACATGTTTTTTAAAGTCATCTGTTTGTGCCATCAAGCCCATAAACCGAAAGAAGGTAAACCATGAATGTGTCAAAAGCTGCAAAAATTTGGTTAGATTATCATAAGGTTAAAAATTTACCCAAAGTTCAAGCACCCCTTTTCGAGCATTCGTATATTTTTTACTTAAATTTTTAATTTTGATGTTAATGTCTTCAATATTCGCAGGTCTGGTGAAAATCCTGTTTGAAATCTTTTGTAGAAAAAGAGCGCCTGGTTTATCCTCATTATGGAAATAACGAATATCACGATATTGATAATCAACCTTTTCTATTCCAAGAATATCAAAACCTTCCATTTTAAGTAAAATAGCAAGCTCTTCCATTATTTCTCTATTTTCATCACTCGTATAATATAAAGATACAATATAGCTTTGATATTTCGGATTATTCTGAACCGTGTTTAATTTTGTTTTTTTGACATGAGACAATGTTAATAATTTATAATCGGTTTGTTTTATTTCATCAGACGCGACTGATACAGGAGTTAACTGAGTAACATTTGAATCTAGTTGTTTAAGTTTGATGGCAATATCTTCATTTTCAGTTCTGCCAGTTTTTCCAATGCTGGAAAGCTTCTTGTCTATAAGCTTTTTTGATTCTAATTGGCTGTCGCTCGGTTTTGGTGGGACAGCTATCTTTGTCTTGGTTACAGATGGACCTGCTTTCAAAATTGGATCAGCCTCAGTGCTTTGAGTCAAATTTGCTTCTTCCTTTTTTTTTACTGGTCCGATTTCTTCAAGTAGGACCTTTTCTTTTAAGACTTTCAGATTCTTTTGTTCCGGTGAGAACACTGAACCCTCAACGTCAATTATATGATCCGTTGATTCTGTTGATAATAAAGGAACCTTTTCTACTCCAATGTTCGGAGCTGTTTTGCTCAGAATAACTGTTTCAGCCTTATCTATGATAGGCTCTTCTTTATTGACCAATTCCTTTGATTCTTCGATGAAACCATCTCCCTGAATCTGTAAAGATGAATCAGGTGTCTCAGAAGGCTGAGAAGCTACATTTTGCTGGCCGCCAGTATCATCAGGTGGCACAGGATAACGATACACAGGAGATGCTTCTGTCT
>MAXL01000539.1 GCA_001751005.1 Desulfobacterales bacterium S5133MH16 | reverse complement strand
GGCATTGGCCTTGTTAGTGTCCACGTCTGCACTAACAGCCACACGGCGCATACCGTCAGTGCGGGTGATGGTTGAGTATCCCGGCGCAAAAGAAATGTCTGCCACCGATATAAGCGGAACTTCATGTCCGTTTCGGGTTCTTATACGAATCTTTTCAAAGTCTGAAATCCGTCTGCGTTCATTTGCGGTATAGCGAACCTTGATCCGGATATCGTCCCGTCCACGTTGCAGGCGAACCGCCTCCTCCCCGTAATAACCGGCATAAACCTGTCTTGCCAGGTCATCCACAGTCAGTCCCAGGGTCCTTGCTTCGGGTTTTAATTCAAGCCGCATCTCATTTTTTCCCGGCGAAAAGTCGCTGCGGATCTGATAGACCCCTTCGAACATGCGGAGTCGATCCATAAGATCATCGGTTGCAGCAAGAATGTCGTTCATATCTCTTCCCTGGAGCCATACTTCGATGGGAGCACCGGGAGGCCCGGCTTCCAGGCCCGCGAAAGTCATAGATTTTACACCAGGAATTGGTCCTATCTCCTTTTCCCATTGGACCATCAAATCTTTTGTGTGAATTCCACGCCGTTTTGAATCCAGGAGTATGGCCTGGACCGAACCCAGGTGGGGTCCTGATCTTGGTATACCCTCCATGGTCTGGCCGATCATGGCCATACGGTCTTCGATTAGAGGGTCTCCCGATCGGGTTTTGGTTTGCTCAGCCAGACGCAGGAGAGCCGCATCAATCTGTTCAATCGCTTGTTTGGTAACGTCCGACGGTGTGCCGCTGGGAAAGTCAACGGTCGAGGTCATGATAAACCCGTCAACCTCCGGAAAAACTTCAAACTTCAGAATACCCCCCTTTACCAGTCCGATGCTTAAGAGCAGGGTGCTGATGGCAATACAAAGTAAAATATAGCGCCAGTAAAGGGCCTTGCTCAAAAGGGGCGTATAAATGCGAGCTACAAACCATTCCATACTGGAACTGGTCAGGCGGTGTACTACTTTCAGCCTGCGGGTCAGAGGGTTTAGATTGTTGTTTTTTGAATCCGGGTTTGGGAGATGGCTCAGATGAGCCGGTAATAGAATCAGACATTCAAGCAGGGAAACTGCCAGGCAGGCAATAACCACCGCAGGCATGATGGAAATGAATTTACCCATAATTCCACCTATATAGAAAAGCGGTACAAGCGTCACAATAGATGTTGTTACAGCGGCAATCACTGGCATACCTACCTCACATACACCTTCTACCGCCGCCTTTATTGGTGGCTCACCCTGCTTGCGGTGGAAATAGATCGCTTCGCCCACTACAATTGCATCATCCACCACGATGCCCAAAACCAGTATTAATCCTAAAAGTGATACCATGTTTATGGTGCCGCCGATGGCCCAAAGAATAGCCATTGCGCCTGCAATGGAAACGGGAATCCCCATACCTCCCCAGAATGAGAGCCGGGCATTTAAAAAACACCACAGCAGGAAAAAGACAATCATCAGCCCGATAATGAGGTTTTTCGACAGCATATTAATCCGCGACCGGAGCATTTCAGTATTATCATAAAATATTTTAATATAGGCTCCAACGGGCAGTCGCATCTGTTTTTGAGAGATAAA
The DNA here is from genome assembly GCA_001751005.1 of Desulfobacterales bacterium S5133MH16. Taxonomy (GTDB): domain Bacteria; phylum Desulfobacterota; class Desulfobacteria; order Desulfobacterales; family UBA11574; genus S5133MH16. Next base: position 2,363 of record MAXL01000539.1, on the reverse strand, counting down.
CTGTTGAACAGCCTCTGATATAACTAAAGCGTCTTCTTCCTTAGTTTTATAAAGGATGAGAAGAACAGACGGCTCGCCGTTTATCAGGGCATTGATGGGATCTTCCGTAAATCCGTCGTTAATGGAGGCCACACGATCCAGTGTAATAATTTCTCCTTCAGGGCGCGCCAGAACAACGATGGAAGAAAGCGCTTCACCCGTATACTTACGCCCCATGGTTCGTACCCGAATCTCTTCTCCCTGAGTCCGGATGGTTCCACCTGCAAGATTCAGGCTGCTGCGTCGAATTGCATCCACAATCATGTTGAAGGTTAATCCATATTCACGCAGCCGTTCTTCGGATACCTCGATACCGATTTCATATCCCCTGGCACCGAAGATTTCCACTTTAGAAACCTCACGAAGCTGCTGGATTTCGTCCTTTATTTTCTCCGACCACTCTTTTATTCTCCGTTCAGACATATCGCCGGAAAGATAGAGTAACATTACCGGATCCTTAAGCATAAACTCAAAGATGACAGGCTTTTCCGCATCAACCGGAAAAGTGGAAATGGCATTCACTTTGGTTCTGACCCTGTCCAGAACATCACTCACATCATAATCTTCTTTTACTTCGATATTGGCGGTTCCGACATTTTCACTTGACTGAGTGGTGTACTGTTTGATACCTTCCATGCCCTCTATGGCCTCTTCAATCTTTTGACAGATTCCCTCTTCAACTTCTTCGGGATCGGCCCCGGGATAGAGAACTGAAATCGTAATCATGTCCAGAGAAAATTCCGGAAAATTCTCTCGGATCATGGACATGGTGGCGATTCCACCTGCCAGAAAGATCAAGACAAGAACAATATTGGCAAATACTGTGTTTCGGGCAAATGCTGCCAGTACGCGTTTCATGATTGTTTTTCCTTTTGGCTATTGTTTGTTATTTCCAACAGTGCATTTTCCAGCGGATCGATGAGTCGTGTGGTTACAACCATATCACCGGCAATCAGACCGCCGTATACATAGGCATTCTCACTTTCCATACGTGCTACCTTTACCGGTACTGTTTTCAGGCGATTATCAACCGCAAGATGTACCGTATTTTCAAAGCTCACGGCCTGGCGGGGGAGTCGAAAAACGTTGTTCAGAGTTCTGCCCGGAATCTTTACCGAACAGAACATGCCTTCTACCAGGGGCAAAGACTGAGGATTTTTTTTCGTTGCGGTTTCGGCATAGACCCGCACAGCAACCATAAGGGTCCGGGTCTGCTGGTCGAACTTCACAACCCTGTGCAGTTGGCCGTCCCAGGTCTGCCCGTTATTATTCTCTGTCCAGCGAATCTTGCATACCACTTGTTCGAGGCCGGCAAACCATGCGGTTTTACCATCTGTTTTTTCTCCATTAAAACGCAGCCATTCACGGGCATCTCGACTGTCTAAAGGCACCTGGATTTCCAGAACTGAATCATCTGCCAGGATTACGACATTTTGTCCCGGAGTGACATACTGACCTTTTTCCAAAGAAACCGATTTGACACGTGCGTTAAAGGGAGCCCGGACCTCACATCGTTCAAGATTGGTTTCTGCTGTTTCCAGGACCTGTGCAATCTGGTTTGTCAGATCAGACGCGGAAAGCATTGCCTTCTCAGCCGCTTCAACACCTGCTTGGGTTCCAACGCTATTTTTTTCAAACAATACCCGGACCCGCTCATATTCTTTTTTTGCCAGCTCATGACTTCGTTCAAGGATTTTTAAACGTTTTCTGCCGGTTTTGCGGATCGTCAAATAATCCTTTGGATCAATCTTAAAAAGGAGTTCTCCTTTGGGAATAATCTCACCGGCTTCCAGTCTGGAGTGTATTTTAACGATTTTTCCCGTAACTTCAGGTGCGATGGGTACCACATTAAACGTTTTTACTTCGCCATAGCCGGTTATAAATACCGGAATATCCTCTTGCTTGACCTGCATTGCTTCAACCCGTAAGGGGCGTTCGCCATTTTTTGCCTCGGCCGGAGGGGTTTTCATACTTGCCAGCATTTTCATTCCCATCACGCCTACGATCAGAACAATTATGGAAACGACAATGCTAATAAGCACAACCATCGCCGGTTTTTTGGCTTTTTCTATTTTGTTTGAATTCATCTGATTTCACCTTTTATTATGTGGATTTTTTTTCCTTGTCCTTATAAACCGACACAAACCAAAGCACTCCAACTCCCAAGAAGAATATTCCTAATCCACCCCAAAAAACCAAATTGAGCTAAATGTTCCATATCATCCTCCATTTCGCTATGAATTTGCGAACCATGCTATCTGCTACCTGAAAGGCCGGCCGCAGGCCCATTAAAATCAGGCAGCCGCGATCTTCAGCGGGCGGAT
>MAXL01000538.1 GCA_001751005.1 Desulfobacterales bacterium S5133MH16 | reverse complement strand
TTGATCGTTTGAACCCAATCCAGGTTATTTGTGCATACCATCCCGCCTTGTATCGTTGTCATCATTTTTGTCGCATAAAAACTGAAAATCGAAATATCACCAAATGTTCCCACTTTTTTACTATGGTAAAGGGCGCCAATGGATTGAGCACAATCCTCTATCAGGTATACACCCCACTCTTCACAGAGTTCTTTTATTTCATTTAAATCTGCCGGACAACCAAACATGTGCGGCACGATTATAGCCTTTGTTTCATTTGAAATTTTTTTCTTGATACCCTCCACCGATATATTGAAATCATCAGTTATATCTACCAAAATAGGCTTTGCCTGCTGATATAAAACCGGAAGTGCAACCGCTATGCATGTGTAAGATGGAAGTATAACTTCATCGTTTTTTGAAATATCTAAAGCTATCAAAGCCAGATGAAGTGCGGATGTTCCTGATGAAACCGACACCGCGTTTGTACCAACATATTCAGAGAAAAGTAGCTCAAACTCTTTTATTTTTGTGCCAGAGGTCAATTCCAAATTACTCAATGCGTCTACCGAAGCTTTTATCTCTTCATCGCCTATTGTTGGTTTGTTATGGGGTATTACCTTCATTTGAGGTTACTCCGTGTAAACTTTCCGGATATTTTTCAATTAGATTCACCATGAACTTTGTCACATCTACGGTCTCACTTAACAGTTTCAACCTTTTCTCATCCCACTTTTTCTCCACACATTCATCTTCTAATAATTCAATCGCCTTCTCCAATGCATTTTCTTGCATTGTTTGTGACTCTGAAAAATTATAAACCAAACCATACTTTTTCTCTTGCTCATCCGTATACCCCCTTCCTGCAAAATCGATAAAAATCGAAGGCGTCCCTAAAACCGCACATTCTGATGCCATCGTCGCACTCTCTCCAACTAATAAAGTCGCATAATATAGCAAATCGTGCATCTTCTCCGGCGCCACAGCAATTTGGTACGGCTCAAACTCTGCCGGCAGTTCACTCTCAGATGTAATCAACACCCGTCCATATTTTCCAAGTTCCATCACAAACCGCCGCCGCATCTCTATACTAATACCTTTATGTCCCACATCATGGCTCGCATTCCATGCAACAAAGCGCATTATGATAAACCGTTCACCCTCTTTAAGTCCAAGTTCATCCAGCACCGAAAGGTCAGGTGTGAAATAGTTGGGGTGGAGGTAAGCGAGTTCATGATATCCATTATACCGGATATGTTTTGGAACTATGTCCTTTTTAAAGCAAGATGGGACGCAAATAGCGGTGGCAAACGGAGCGTATAATCTGTACTGCTCCGTCGAGTGTTCCGTATCGTCAAAAGAGATGTATGGCTTCCTTAAAAGTGCAGCTACATGAGCCGCATATATGGAACCGACGCCGGTAATAATATCCGGATTAAATGATTTTGCAATTTTTAACAATTTGTAATCGAATTCAAGCATGCCAAATACCTTATTTACCAGACCTTTTTTGTTTTTACCCAAATTTTCAAAATCAAACCCGTATGCATTCAATAACCGGATTGTAATATCCTTGTCTCGCGTAGTTATCTTTATTTCATGCCCTTTTTTTTCCATCTGCCAAATCATGTTTTTGAAAAGATGAACATGTGCGGGATGCCCGATATCTACTAATATTCTCACTTCATATCACCTTTTCATGATATAATTTCTGTACAATTTGAAGACATTCTCTGCAATCTTTGTTTTGATTTTGCAATGAATTAACTCGTATCTTCCAAAATTCACCGATTTTCCGCCGAACCGTTTTTTGAAGTTCCTCACACCATATTCTTCACCGGGTTTTCCTGCACCACCAAAGTCAAAAATATTAAATTTGTTTTCCGAACCCCATTCCATTACATGCCAGGGCAATACCTCATTCGGACCTAAATTAAGTGCGTCCATCGAAGCACCGGCATACCAGTCAAATATAACGTCTCGATATACCAAAGTTAAAATTGTTCCAATAATCTTATTATCGTGTTTAGCTACCCAATATCTGACCATATTTTTTGGTTTCAATACTATAAACGCTGATTCGAAAAGAGTTATGTCCGACAGTGGTAACTTTGCATGTGAATATGTTGCCTGTAATATATTATAAATTTGCCGGATTAAATTAATGTCCTGAACCTCTTCTACCACAGTACCAAGACGATAACATTTATTGATTCCATTTCGTCTTGATTTATGCAGGATATTCCACAATTCGTCTCTATTTTTATTAAGATCTATTAAAAAATTAAGATGCTCCTCAGACCGGTATCCCACAGTCTTAAGAATATCAAAAATCTCACTTGTATCCCACATATTCCGTATCTGGGTATACAGCGCTTTCTTACGCGCGATACCATTATAATGACCCATCAACATCCGTACAGCTTCCTTTCCTTCTTTTCCCCCCACGTACAACGGTCCCCCCTGAATCACCGATCTCGCAGAAAAAGTCCCCGGATAACCACCCATCTCTCGTATCACCACCGCCTGCACCAGTGCAAGAATCTCCCCACCACCATCCACTGCCGCAAGCGTTATCGGATCATAGTTCTTTGTCCGCTCATACACCTCCTGCATCTCCGGTGTCTGGAAGATATTCCCATGCGGGTGGTTGTACACGAAATCAGCCCACTTTTCGGGGTCTATCGAATCTGTTACTCTGGGATTTTGTGGCATGTAGCATCATCCGAAATTAAGTGGTTTTTATCTCCGGTACCAAACAATCCCACGTTTCCCGATATTTTTCGTATTCTGCCATACCAGTTCCCACAACCACAAACCAAAATTATCGCACCATCTGTTGGGGTGCGCAAGCAGGCATATATGTGAAAACCGTTCTGACCTGATCAAACCTAT
>MAXL01000537.1 GCA_001751005.1 Desulfobacterales bacterium S5133MH16 | reverse complement strand
CAAATTTTAATCCTCGAAATACTACCAGTATTCCTGTGGTTAAAATTTTCGTCTTCCTTGATCTTAACGAAAAATCCTAGTTTTCGTTCGGGCACTAAGCAGTCTATGCCAAAATTTTAGGGGAAGTGTGATGTCGCTCATAGAACTTATGGTTTTATGGGCGACATTTTTTTGTCAGTAAGAGCCTACTTCAAAATCTCCGAACCTCTGAATATTAGTGGAACCCTAAATGAGCGAAAGTCGAGGATGCCCCAGATTTGAGGCATCAAGGGCGAAGCCGTAGTCATCTACTGCGAGCCCTTGATAACGTCTAGTATAAGTCTGGTGTTGACGGTCTCCGTGGAGGCCTTCTCCACCGGGCCGGAACTTCCTGCGGTCACCCGCGTGACGTCCAGGCCGGCGGTCGTCTTGAGATTTTTTACGATGGCTTCCGCGCGCCGCTGAGCAAGATTCCGGAGGTCGGTGTCCATAAGCGGCTCCCGCTTTACCAACTCCTTGAACATTGCCTGGTAAAAGGCGGTATCTGAACTCTCCCAGCCGAAAAATGCCAGGGCGGAATTCACCCGTTTGGCCTTCTCGCCGGTCACTTTTTCGTACTGCGTTTTGAAATCGGCTACCGCGTTGTCTCCACCCCGCCTCTCAAGCAGCTTCTCCAGAGCTCGCTGGGTCTTGGCATTTTCGAACGCGATCGGCCCAAATTCCTCGTCAGGAGCAAGTTTCACGCCCATCTGCCCGGCGAGGGCACGCTTTACCTGCTGTGTACGCAACGCCTCACCATCGAGCTTGGGATCAAAACGGCCCTGCACCACAAGCCTCAGCTTGGGCCGCTTTTCCAGGGCTTCAACCACCTTTTTAAGTTTTTTCAGCTCCGGCGACAGAAGGCGGTCACTACCGGGATAGAAAGAAATGGCGTCTATCTGCTCGCTCTTATCGCCCAAGAGACCACCCAGCGCTCGGAATGGCGCAGTCACGATTTTAGTAATCAGGTTGATGAACGCCTGCCGAATCACATGCCCGTATTTGAATTTCGGGTTGTCCAAGTTGCCATGCCCCGGTACTGCCACATTGATTTTACCTTCAGCATCGGTAAGGAGTGCAATAGCCAGATCCAGCGGCAAGTTGACCGCATTCGGCGCCTCCACCCGATCGCCGAGCGTGAACTGTTCCAACACCACTTCATTATCTCCAAGAAGTTCGCTGTTCTGGATTTTGTATTCCAGGTTGAGGCTAAGCGTGCCGGATGCGATTTTGCGCCCGGCAAACGTGGCGCTGTATGGGCTGAGCGGCGTCATCTCCATGTTACGGAACGACACGGCGATGTCAGTGAATGTTTTGGGCGTGAACGGACTCAACCTGCCCTCCACGGTTGCGAGTCCGTATTGGTCGACTTTGCCCTCGAGCGTAACTGAGGCGCGGCTCGCAGGATCAGAAGAAATGCCCGCAACACCTCCGTTAAAGTCAGTCACCTGGGTGGCAAACGGCAGTACAAGGCTGAGGTCAGCAAAATCAACAACGCCTTTCTCCACGCGAACCCGCTCGATGCTCACCGGAAAAAGCGTCTGCTTTGTGTGCGGCACGACGGCCGGGACCTGTTTTAGGTGCGGTGTTTTCTCGGCACCGGCCACATCCGGGGCCTTTATCGCCTTGACCAAATTTATGCTGCGGTCCTTGAAGATAACAACCTTGGCGCCGGGCTCCAGTAGCCTCACCTCCTCGATCTGAAGCCCATGGGGCGACAGTCCAAACTTCAGTCCATTAGCGGACATGGCCTTCCATTCAAGGAACCGTTCGCCGGTGCCGGCCTCGTTTAGCCTGAGCCTGTCTACGCTTACGGAACCGTTGGCGCGCACCTGTGGGCCGGATTTACCAGCGCGATATCTCACGCGGGCCGACACGGCAACTTTTCCAGACTCGAGCGCGAGGGATGTGAATTTGGCTAAGGCCGGACGCAGCGGCTTTAGGCTTACCCCCACAATCTTCGCGCGTGCTTCGGCATGATCTCCGACCTGGCTGACTTGGCCGTTGACTTTTACACTTCCACCCTGCGCCACCTTGAGCTGGGCATCAAAGTTGATCGGCGTCTTGCCGTCGTTGGTGAGATTTTTTAACAACGCGCGGATATCTTGCAGGTCGTAAACAATGGCCGGGTCAATGGTACGGTCCTGCAGTGCCGCACTGAAGCCGTTCAAATCAAACGCATCAAGCCTAAAAGACCAGGGCTTGCCCTCGGATCGAGCCTTCTCACCGATCTCGATGATCTCGCGCTTCAACTTGCCCCGGTCGCCGGGAGCCAGCATCTCAGCCAGTCGGATCCGACCGTCTTTGCCGCGCACCACTCGTGTTCCCCCGCCGGTTGCAGCCACTCGTGTGAGTATTATCGAACGATTGCCCATATCGATGCAGCCATGATCCAGCGCGAGGGTGTCTATCGCGATGAGAGGGATGTCATCGCCGGTCTCGGAAAACGCGACGCGGTTCATTTTCACCTTCAAACCATCCACAGTGGCTTTTGCCGGTCCGGAGCCAACCTCTGCCGACGCATTCAACAGAATATTAACCCCGCCAACGGCCAGGGTCAAAGGAGTCGCGCGACTGCGGTCTGTATAATCCAATGCAACGTTTTCCACGTTCACCGCGCCTGCTTTTATGCGCCACGGCCGACTGGCGGATGCAGAAGTACCGGGGATGGGTTCAGTCACGTCCCCGGATTCCCGGCGTGCAACAAGCTTCTGCCAGTTAAACACCCCCTCCTCATTGACCGATGCTGCAATTCTACCGTCACGCACGGTGATGTTCGGAACCATAACCTCCCGTGTTTTAAGATCGAAGCCCATGCCGGCGACTTCAATTGCTTCCAGAGCAAGTATAGGGGTACTCCTGCCCTTTTCCGTGAGCACAAGGCCCTTTAGCGCGAGCTTTGAGTCCTTCAACACTAAGAAAGCGTTGTGCTCTCGATAATCGAATCGATAACGGGTGCTGAAGTCCATCTCACCCGTCGGCTCGGCAAGGTGCAACTCGTCCTGTGCAAATTTCCACGCTGTGGCCAGCTTAAAGCCGGACACGCTTAACCGGCCCTGGGAAAAAATAGGGTGCAAAGATACTTGGCCGCTCCAGCCGACCGTGCCGCCGCCGGGCAGGTTGGCCCTGACGGTGTATGGGCCTTTGCGATCCGGAAGTGTAGATATATCTTTGAACTCGATGTTGAGAGGCGCAAAGGTCTCGGTGGCAGGAGTAAGGTCGGATCGGTCGCTGAAGGTGAAGCTGCCGTCTATGAGTTCGGCGTGTTGCACCAACAGCCGAGGCGGGCGACGGACTTCGGTGGGAGAACCCTCCGACTTAGGCAGGCTGTCAGAAAGCGCTGCGAGATTGAGACGGCCGTCGTGCCGAATCTCCATGTGCAATACCGGTCGTTCTATTCGAATGTCTGCAAACGTCCACGCCCATCGGAAGAGACTCGAAAGCTCGAAGTCTACGAACATGCGCCCGAAGCCGATAATGGGGCTATCGTCCGCTTCTTTGAGCACAAAGCCTTGGGCATCAAATGTGAATAGGAAGGGGTTGACGCGAACTTCGACGATTGATGCTTTGCGCTTGAGTTTTTCTACGGCATAATTGTTCACATAGCGTTTGAATAGCCAGGGAGCCAGCAAAAAGCCAAGCAGGGCATACAGTGAAACTGCCCCGACCCCGGCCAGCATCCACCGGTTGAGGAGTAACCGTCGCCAACGTTTGGCAGCCATATTAGGACCACCGGTATCTGTAGTTGTATCAATCATGGTTATCTGCTCCCTGGCCGCGCCCCGGTCGGAGAGCCTCTTTAGCAAGTCTTGGTTCCGAGCTGCAAGTGCGCGGTAAAAGCATAACTGAAGTTTTTTTATAGACCTTGTTCGGCTTGATAGCTATGGGGTCCAGGGCACCGGCTTTACCAAGGGCGTAATAACCACATCGATGCGGCGATTGATGGCCCGTCCTTCAGATGTCTTATTGGATGCCAGGGGCCTTACCGATCCGTATCCAACGGCCATAATTTTATCGGACGGCAGGGTCTTATTGGCAATCAGGTATTCCATAACTGCTTCGGCCCTTTGTTGGGACAAGTACTCGTTAACTTCATCCGAACCGGTATTGTCTGTATGACCTTCGACCACCACCTGAGGTTCACCGAAGGTTCTGATGGCCCGTTGCACTTTACTCAGCAGAGTATAAGTTCCCGGCATAAGGATGCTCTGGCCCACCGGAAATTTAATGGCCTTTAAACGGATGACCAACTGGTTTTCTTGTTTGTAAACTTCAGCCTCGTCACTGTCAAAAAATGTCTGGACCTCATTGTATCGTTGATTGAACTCTTTTTCGGCCTGGCCTCTGCGAGTCTGTTTATCGAGCAGACCGATGCGCTGATTCAGAATTTCCATTTGTTGCTGCTGGGAATTTACCTTGACCATCATGAAATCATGATCAGACTTCAGCGTCTCTACGGTGCCGAGAATATTCTCCACCTGAACCTCAAAGTCCTGATCCCGCATATCCGGAGCCGACAGTTTACGGGTCATTTTGTGCAGGATTTCTTCCATCCATAAGGAGACCTGTTCAGGGGGCATGGGCTTGATCTTCCGGCTTTGATCCATTATGGGATGAAGCCGCTTGGCCATAAACAGGGCCTCATCGGCTTTCTTCTTCATGGTATCTTTATCGTAAGGATTTTCGGTGATGAATTCATCGGCTTCCTTCAATTTTTCTTGGGCCAGGGCAAATGACCTCGGTGTTATTTTCTTAGCACCGGATTTTTCGGCCTGGCCGATGAGCGTGCGGACCTCACCGATGGTTTTTTCCTTAATTGCCCGGATTTCCAGTTGACGGAACACGTCAGAAAGCTTTTTCTGGTTATTTTGAGCATAACGCAAATCATTATTCTCTATGGCTTGAGTGAGGCCGAGAAACCTTTTCTCCGCCGCCACATAATCCTTGCCCAAATCCGTAGCACCGGCAACACGAGCCTTGTTCCTTGCTTCAATCAGCTCGCTTAAGGTAGTTCGAGATATTTTAGCCATTTCTTCTGCTTTTTGAAGTTGCGTTTCTGCAGTATTAACATATTTCCGGACGTCCGAAAGCTCTTTGCCTTTTTCAAGATCATTTTTAGCTTTTAGATAGGAACTCTCAGCCTTAGCGTACCAGGTGGGTGAAAGCACATTCAGCTGATTTTTGCGAGCATCGGCGATGTGCCCACCTAGACGGTTAACCATTTCCACCGGGTTTTCAGCACTTACCATGCCGGGCACTGCTTCCGGACTGCTCGGGGTGCCGGCGCAAGCAGTAATCAGAAAAAGGCTTATGATTATAACAATTAGGTAAAATATACCTGATGTTTTGTTTTTGCTCATCTTTTTATCTCCCTTTTTTAGATTATCATATTTAATGCCGATACCCATATATGGGTCCGCGGACAGTATTGGAAAACCTTTCTTAAATTGCTTCCCAATCGGATTTCAATGCGATCCGCTTTTCTGACATGACCGTTTCTCCCTGTAAGATTTGCTAACTTAATGCATATTCTTCCATTTTCACAGTCCTTTTTTTTCAAACCAATAAAAAAGCATCAATCCACTAATGATAAATATGGTAATAACTACCCAATGACTGATTCCTAAAACTTGCGGCAAGGTAATTTTGCCGAAATCACCCCATGTTAAAACTGTCTTTTTTAGATAGGGAAACGCTTCGGCATAAAGGGCGGCCCCGGTTAACATTCCCAAAATTCCCCATATTCCGTCCCATCTTCCTTCACCCACAGCACCGGCGGAGGTTCCCGGACAATACCCCAGCAAACCCCATCCAATACCGAATATTAAACCTCCGGGAATGACCCCGCCCAAAACGGTGGATTTAACAGAGAGCTTGGCCAAACCCAGATCTTTTAATACATACACTCCAACGGCACCAACAAAAACGCTTGACAGCATAAATTTTACGATAGTCATATCCATAAACCGAAGTGCCCCAATTTGCTTGTCATATCGAATAACTCTCGCCTTCTGAAGTAAAAAACCAAACATGATGCCTGTGACAAGACCGTATAGAAGTTCTTTCATATTCGTCGACCTCCTCCATATAATATCCGTGCCATGATTATTCCGCCGACAAAGAAGCAGATAAGAGCAATAAATCCGCTTACCGCTAGCTGAACCGAACCGCTCAGCCCGTGTCCACTCGGTCACCCTCCGGCTAAGCGGGCGCCGAACATGGCGATTATTCCGCCGATAAATGCCGTAACGCCTCTCTTTATTTTACTCCGACCGAATCTGCGCTCCCACATATCCGGTAAGGCCTGCCACTTAAAATTTCGAGAGATCGCTGATGAGATCAGTGATCCAAGAAAAATACCGAACACGAACATCAACTGCCATTCGACCTTCGGGGTTTTTTTAATAAAATAATCCATTTTTTTAACTCGTTCGGCACTAAAAACTTTTTCGATCATACCGGCAGATCGGACAAAGGTAGTTGATGCCCCGAAATATTTACCCGCAATCCATACCGACAGAATCATTACAATGCCGGCCAGAGCGCCAGCCAAATAAGGGCTCCACCCTCTGTTTTCAACGAATTTCATGCTTCCTCCTTCCCGTGAGTAAAATTGTTAATAAAATATTTTGCCATATGAATTTCCGATTATGGATGGACACTAACTTGTTTTCGGCAGGATGCGGCGGGTGACCAGGGGCGAGAGGACATACAGGAACATATAGATTAGAGCGGCGTATCCCAGATAGGGTGTAAATATGAAGATGACCAGTAGCAGCATGTTCAGACGACCAAACCAGGAATGTCTGTCTATAAAGCGGCCAAGATGCAGGTAGCGTATGGGATAAAGGTTCATCATAATCGCTGAAAAAATCATCAAACCAAAACAGAGAATGCCCCAGTAACGAGCCCATTCCGAGGCATCCCCGACGGCTTGGTTGAACATGATTAACGGTGCGGCCACCAGCAACGCCGCGGCCGGAGTCGGCATTCCTTTAAAAAATCCGGGAATCGGGGTGCGGTCAATGGTGAAGTAAATCAACCGGACAATCCCCATAAGGATATATAGCACGGCCACCAGCCCCACCGGAAGTTGCCGGATCACAGGATCCGAAACGTCGGCAAGCAACAAATAAAAGATCCAGGCCGGAACAATGCAGAAGCTAACGCCATCTGCAATGTCATCCAGAATACCTCCAAGGCTGATGTGATGTGCCCTATTTTGTACGTGAAGGGGTTCCGTCAGGCCCAGCTTTCGAGCCAGAGCCCCGTCGAGTTTGTCAAAAATCGCGGCGCCGATCAGAAAAAGATAGGCTTCATGAATGCGATTCTGGTAAGCAAAAAGCACGGCCAGTAACCCCATTACGGCATTCATGATGGTCAATGAGTTGGGGAAAAAGGACAAAATGTTTAGCCGCAGACGTTCATCCTCATCACAGATCTCGTCCAGGCAGTAGGTTCCATATTTCCGGCAGTATGCAGCAATTGATCCAAAATTTATGATTAAAAATATTATTTCGATTAAAAACAAAACGCGCAAATTAAGATTGCCCAGCCAGGAAATCCAGATGTAAATCAGAGAAGTCGGGTCGCCCGGAACATAAAAAGCATGCGCGTACAAGAGGGTTCCGACCGGCGCGGCCACAATTGTTCTTAGCCGTGTAAATTCTCTTAATTCCGGTTCCGGTCCTGTGCGCATAGCGAAAAAACGCATGAAATGAGCAAAATTGTCACGAATCAGGACGGTTACGCACAAAATCAATACAAAAATGCCATGAAGTAATTCGGCCTTGATACCGGCAGGCGAGGTAAAAAGAATACGCCACATAATGCCCACAGCCACCAGCGGGAAAATGATTGAATAAACAATTTTGTCCATAACGCGGTCGGCGAGATGAGCCAATGTGGAGTGTAGATGAAACCGGGTTGCAAGCCACCCGTCGATCAAGTCAAAACTCATGGAAGTAAAAAGCAGCGACACTCCCAAGGTGTAGAGCAGCGGGTTTCGGGTCCACATAACCGCAATTCCGCAGAGCATGCCACCAAATACGAGGGGAGGCCTTCCATAAACCAGTAATGCTGAAAATTTTCTTTGAAAATTGAGCTTTGCCGCCATGCCTTTTTTCTCGGTCATTTAAGTAAAAATAAAGTTGCCAGCCCGCTTGCTGACTGCCGGATCATAAGCGTGGTAAAGGTATTCCGGAATAGAGTTATGCCACCACTTCTAAACCGCTCACCCCTGCGGAAATCCTGTTTATTCGTATCTTAGTGGAAATTTCATCCTCAAGCCGCTTGACATGGGAAATGACACACACCATTTTACCGTTTGTTTTCAGATTCTTAAGCGTGGAAAGTACATTGTATAAGGTCTCATCATCCAGATAGCCGAAGCCCTCGTCAATAAAAAGAGATTCTATTTTTCGGCCATTGCTGGCAATATCTGAAAGGCCCAGGGCCATTGCAAGGCTGACCACAAAACTCTCGCCGCCGGACAGTGTGTTGATGGGTCTGCGTACTCGTTGATGAAAAAGGTCTTCGATTTCCAAAGCCAGCCCGTGTTTTTTACGACATCTCAAATAATAACGGCCACTGAGTTCTTCGAGTCGTGGGTTGCTGTGTTCGAGTAAACGCTCCAGCATAAGTTCTTGAACCCGCTTTTTGATATCAGCCTCTCCGGCCGATTCAAAAAACTCTTTTTCTTCATGCATTCGGTCGCATATTTTTTCCTGTTCTTCCATTTCCTGAATTTTTTGTTCATATTTTTCTTCCATGGCTTTCTGGTAGTTCAGACGATCCAAGCCGGCGGAAAGCGCTTCTTCCAGTTCATGCTTTCGCTTACGCGCATCCTGAACCCGCAGGCTTAAATCTTCCGGAGATTCCACAGCCGTTTCCTTTTCTCCCTGTTCGTCAAATTCTTCCCGGATTGCATTTAAATTTGCAGTACACTCGGCGAGTTCGCGATCTATGGTTTCCTGTTTATCTTTGATGGTCTGCTGTTCTTCAGGACTTAAAAGACTGTTTTGGACATCCTCCAAGGTGCTGAAGCCCAAAGCAATAACCTTGGTCGAAAGATTTTGTTCAAGATCTTCACATTCTTTTTGAATGTCCCGATATTTTTTTTCCGTGGTCTGTTTTAACCGCTGTTTTTCGGACAGGGCGTCTCGAACCTCTCGGGTGTGTTGCCGGATGGCTTCTATTTCTTCTTTCTTCTCTAGTAATTCTGTTTCCGTTTCCCGCTTTTCTTGAATCGGGTCTCCGGTTCCAAAACTCTTCTCTCGTTTGTTTTGCAGCGCAAGTAAAGCCTCCCGGTCGGCTTTAATCTGCCCTTCCAAATTATCTGCTTGGGTTTTCAACCGGTTGAGTTCTTGCGGTAACGCCTCGGTTTTGTTTTTCAATACGATTGCCTGTTCTTTTAATTCGTTTTCAGCCTTCAGATGGTTGAGAAAATCGACCTTTCTTGCTTCCAGTCGCTGATTCAGTTCATTTTCTGCTCCCGGACCCGGAATCTTTTCTTTGAATATCTCAAGATCCTGTTCAAGGTTCTGTATCAGTTCCGCTTCCTTTTGTTTAGCATTCTGAGCTTCCTGTTCCAGTGAGGATAAACTCTTTCGGTGGATATTTAAATCATTTTGAAGTTTATCCGAAAGCCTTTGCCTCTCAACTAACATAGCTGATTTTTTGTGCATAGCCTGATCAGATTTTTCTGTTTTCTTAAAATGTTTTCGAATCTTTTTGATTTGGGCCTCTTGCGTTCGCATATCCTTTTTCAGTGTCCGAATGCATTTCTTAACCGAATGCCGATCCCCAATAGTGCATTCGGCGCCCGTTGCCTGACATAAAAGGTTCCATTTTTTCCGCATTTCCACCAAAGGTTCATGCTGATTCTTAAGTCCGGCAATCCGGTCTGAAAGGGGTTTCATTTGATCTTGGATTTTCTTTAGCTTATTCTCCTGCTCTCGAAGAACCTCTTCCGGTTCTTTTCCAAACGGCAGTCCGGTAGTCACATAAGGATGATCCGGTGAACCGCAGAGAGGACACGGTTCTTTTTCTTTAAGCTGATTTCTGAAGGATACGAATCCGGCCGTATTTTTTATGGCGGACAGGATGTTGTTCTCCGATTCAAATATTTTCTGCAAGCCTTCGAGTTCTTGCTCAGCTTGTTTCAGTGACTTTTCCAGGACTTCTCCGTTCCCTGCCTCCTGCTTGGCAAATGCTTTGGCAATCTTAAGCATGGATTGATAGTTCACCAGCCGATCTTTCTGTGCGGTATACATCTTTTTAGAATTTTCCGGGGAAACGTCGCCCATGAGGGCGGTAGCCATTTTTTCCCGTTCAGCTTTTCGGGCCTTGATTTTCTCGGCTTTGTTCCGAAGTTTTTCGATTTTACGCGTCGTTTTCGTCAGCAAAGCAGACGCTTTTCTTTCGGCCTTCATGGCCGACTTATGTTGACCGGGGTGCTCTGACATACTGTGACGGATCGCTTGCAACCGTTCCAGAGCGTCTCCGATCATGGGAATCCGTTTAACCAGTTCTTCATATCCGGCATGTTCTTTGAGCCAGCGTTCCGTATTCTTTTGAAGCGCTTCATTTTCTGTGATCTTCTGCTTAGTCGCCAGTAGATCCTGCAGGGTCTTGTTCTGTTCTTCTTGAACAGATGCCTCCCGCTCCAGCAACTTTCCAAGCGAATTGTTTGCCGCCTCAATCTCCCCGTCAATTTCTGTAGTCTTCTCAATTAACCCCTGCCGTTTGGACCACGTTTTTTGAGCCTGATCCAGCCCAATGACATGAATCTCTTCACTTTCCGTCAATACTCTCAGTCGATCTTCCAGATCCGCAATTTCTTTTTCAAATTCTTTTAGTGCATCCAAATCCTTGGACGCTTCGGTTTTCCGGCCGCTGAGCCGTTCAAGGTCTTCCTCAAAACTTGCCGCATCCATGGCCTTTTTTAGCCGCTCAAGGTCTGCTTTCATCTGTTCTTTGCGGTTCTGAGCTTCGGCAAGAACAATTTGATTTTCGTGGTATT
>MAXL01000536.1 GCA_001751005.1 Desulfobacterales bacterium S5133MH16 | reverse complement strand
TATCCACCTGTCTTTTATCAAAAGCCGTGATCGTCCAAATCTATGAGACCGTCCAAACATCGTCCGTTTTAACTTACTGATATTATGGCATCTGGACGATGTGGACGATAAGGACGATGATTTGCAAGCATATTTCTTTACCCTCTATCCCAGACAGCCGGAGAAAGTTAAGGGTAGGACGTGAATATCGCTGGTGCCGAATTCAGCACAAGCAATTTTCAGGAATGTCAGAAAGCAGTGGTAGACCGTCATTAGTATCGTCATTTTCAAATTGTTGTTTTAACGAAACAATAACGATATGACGACGATGACGATGATTTTTATAAAATGGTTTCCAAACGTTTGGAAACCGCATTTCTGGACGTCCTTACAATCTTCAAGAATGGGGTAAAATAGTTCCGGGGAACTTTATCGTTCAGGATTTAACAAGATATCGGATTGATATCCAATAAAAACAAGGAACTGCTATAAATAGCAGATACATGAAATCAGGGTTAAGTGCATAGACGTTGGATATCACCGGTTTCACATTATATTTCACGACCCCAATATATGGTATATTCATACAAATGGGGAAAGCGTGAACTTTAACTTTCAATACACGTTTTCTATTTCTTAGATCAAGGTGACCTAATAGCCGAATGGTTCCTTTTTGAGGGAGTGAAACATACCTCCGGGATTGTTGACATGTTCAGGTCAGTCGAGATTCAAGAATAGGATAATTATCATTAAATTCCAGTCTATTGAAACACGCAATTCAAATTCTGCTTTTATGAGTGATGTCTTGTGAAAACTTCTAGTCGAAGTTTATGAGGCTTGAAGTCACAGGCCAGGTGAACTAGTTCCTCATCGAATATGAACATCATTTCGGTTCGTGAAATAAACAAAATTGTCTTTCGTTACCGCTGCGGTTTTGACAATTGACTTTCAAAACCAGATGTCTGCTCTACAGCAAGCACAAAAGCGATACCTGTGCCAGGTTCGTTAAACCGTCCTGCCTCTTTAATGGCGGACATGACCGGCTCAACGATTTCATTATCCACCAGAAAAATAACCACATCCGTGCGAATATCCAGGCTAAGGCCGAAAAATGTTTTCGCCTCACGAGCACCTGTACCCGAAGCGGGTATGATTGTCGCTCCTGTAGCGCCTACCTGTTTTGCCGAATTGACGACCTTGTCGGTCAAGTCCGGCTTAACCATTGCAACTATGGATTTATACGCCATTGCGCGCCCTCACTTTTCGCCCGATTCCTTCCACATTGAAGCTTTGCTCTTATGGCCGGGCTTTGCATTTTTATTTTTTACGGTTTCGTCGTCTCACTATCCACTGAACAAATTGGGCGTAGCCCAAAACGCTGATGATTGGAAATACACTGGCAAACGCGATAAGCCCAAATCCATCTATAACCGGGCTTCGGCCCGGAACGTTGGATGCCAGACCCAAGCCAAGGGCTGCAACCAAAGGGACGGTAACCGTAGATGTCGTCACTCCACCGGAATCATATGCCAATGGAATAATCATCCGGGGAGCAAATAAGGTTTGAATGACCACCACTACATATCCAGCCATAATATAAAGATAAAGCGGTGTTCCTGTGACGATTCGAAAAGTACCAAGTGTTATACCGATGGCAACCCCGATAGCAACCGCGATACGCAGCCCCCAGGGTGAAACCGCTTTGCGCGAGGCTTCATGCGCCTTATGGGCCACAGCGATGAGGGCAGGCTCTGCTATTGTGGTGGAAAAACCCACCAAAAAGGCAAAAAGATAAACCCACCCGTAGGCTGTCCAAGTTACCTTGTCACCGTGCTGGGCACCCTCAGCCAGCTGAAGCGCCATGGTTCTGCCAACTGGAAAAATGGCCAAATCCAATCCACCAAGAAAGCAGGTCAGGCCCACCAGGACTAAGCCGAAACCAAAAATAATTCTGCCCGGCCGAGGGATTGGTCTTTTAAGCACAAGGGTTTGAAATAATACCAGCAGCCCGAGAACCGGTAGCACGTCTTTGGCTGTGGCCAGCAGCAGCATTGTAGGATTAAAAAGAATTTTCATGTTTCACCTAATGTACGATCAATCCGAAAAACATGACGAAAATCATAGGGGTAAGGGACGCCAAAGCGATGAGGCCAAAACCATCCGTCAAGGGGTCTCTGCCGCGAATAGTGCGTGCAAGTCCCACACCCAAAGCCGTAACGAGTGGCACTGTGACAGTTGAGGTGGTGACTCCGCCCAAATCATAAGCTAATCCTACGATCTCCTTCGGTGCGAACAAGGTCATGACCATAACCAGGACATAACCGCCAATGATTAAAACCGGCAGGGACCAACCGCGTAAGATTCGCAATACACCAAGAACAATTGCAGCGCCAACGGACAATGCCACGGTCAAGCGGACACCAAGAGCGTAACGGTCTATCGAAGCAGAGATATTTTCAATAAGTCCCGCTTCGGCCGCGGCTTTAGCTCCTTCGCGCGTTACGGCTATAAGGGCTGGCTCGGCAACAGTTGTCCCCGCTCCTAAAGCAAAAGCGAAGAGCAGCAGCCAGAAGAGGCTTCCTTTACGCGCAAATTCTTCCGCCAAGGTTTCGCCCAGGGGAAATAGACCAATGTCCAAACCAATGACAAAAAGGGCTAAGCCGACAATGACCAATCCCAATCCAGCTAAAATAGATAAAAGCTCCGGGAAGGGTTGATGCAGGACCAGAACCTGAAACAGGGCGATGACCATGATGATAGGTGCCAGGTCACGGGATGCCCCAAGAAGAGCTCGCCCTAAAGCTGCACCGAATTTGCTTAGGTTTGCTAACGGCATGGATAGTTATTGTAACCTAATTGCATTGAAGATATTCCTTTTCATCAAAATGCCATTACTACACTGGTCAAACGGACGGTAGACAAATCCCCATAAATCATAGATTCTTGTCGGCC
>MAXL01000535.1 GCA_001751005.1 Desulfobacterales bacterium S5133MH16 | reverse complement strand
GCCCTCTTTAATCGGGCTGCGAACAAACATCCCATGGCTCCGGGACCTACCACTAAAAAATGCATTATACGACTCCTTTTGACACTCCAACGTTGTATAAAAAACAGGGCTGGTGCAGCACCCTCGACTTTTGCAACATTATACGAAACTCATCAACTTTTAACATAGAAAGTTAAGTCGGTCAATTATTCACGTGGTTTTTTGCCGTGACTGGAAAATTCGAACCCTGAACCCGTGAACGGTTACCAATTTTTATGCGTCTTGACCATTTAACGCCGTTTTGATATCCACATCATGAAATTTCGCATTTTGAAAGGAATGCTTATGCTGATTACTGAGATACTATCACGAAATGCACGTATGTACGGCTCTGAAACAGCACTTATAGAAAGGGAGCCGGCAAAAAACCGTCGTAAGGAGATCACCTGGAAAGAGTTTGACGATCAGGCCAATCAGGTGGCCCAGGCTCTGATATCCAGGGGAATTACAAAAGGCGACCGGGTGGTCCATTTAATGACCAATTGTATCCAATGGCTGCCTATCTATTTTGGGATACTTCGTACGGGCGCCTGGGCGGTTCCTCTTAATTTTCGCTTTGTGGCAAAGACGATCCGGCGCTGTGCCGAAACTGCCGAGGCAAAGGCCTTTATCTTTGGCCAAGAATTTATTGAGCGCATTAATTCCATAAAAGAGGACCTGGACAGATTCGTAGAAACCTATATTTTTTTGGGCCCGGAGGAACTCAGGCCCGACTATGCCGAATCATATCAAAAAGTTCTTTCAGATCAGCTACTTGTCAATCCTAAAATTAAAATAAAAATTGCGGATGAAGCTGCCCTTTACTTTACTTCCGGAACCACAGGCACACCCAAGGCAACTCTTTTGACTCATAGAAATCTTGAATTTGCCTGCTTTGTGGAAAATCTGCATCACCATCAGACCCACCGGGATAATTTCCTTTGTATTCCTCCCTTATATCACACCGGAGCCAAGATGCATTGGTTCGGCAATTTCATTGTGGGGGCCCGGAGCGTTATCCTCAAAGGGATCGAACCCAGGTGGATCATGGAAGCCATTTCCGAAGAACATGTAACGGTAGTCTGGCTTCTGGTTCCCTGGGCGCTCGATATCCTGTTTGCGATCCAGAGCGGGGAAATGAAGCTCAAAGATTACAATCTGGATCAATGGCGGCTGATGCACATCGGTGCCCAGCCCGTACCTCCCAGTCTGATTAAGGAATGGAAAAAAATTTTCCCCCACCACCAGTATGATACCAATTATGGTCTGACTGAATGTACCGGACCCGGATGTGTCCATCTGGGGATAGAAAACATGCACAAGGTCGGTTCCATAGGCTTGCCCGGTTTTGACTGGGAGATCAGGATTGTAGACAATACGTTGAATCCTGTGACTCAGGGAGAGCCCGGCGAATTAATGGTCAAGGGGCCGGGTGTCATGAAGGAGTACTACAGAAATCCGGAGGCTACCCGGGAGGTTTTAGTGGACGACTGGCTGTTGACCGGCGACGTTGCCCGGCAGGACCAAGAGGGGTTTATCTGGCTGGTGGACCGAAAAAAAGATGTGATCATAACCGGGGGAGAAAACATTTATCCTGTGGAGATCGAAGATTTTCTTCAGGGCCATCACAAAATTCATGATGTGGCGGTCATTGGTCTTTCCAGCCTCCGCCTGGGAGAAATCGCCACAGCCGTGATCCAGGTAAAACCCGGACAGGAACTCACAAAGGAGGAAATCGACAATTTCTGTCAGGCACTTCCCAGGTACAAAAGACCCCGCAGGATTATTTTCGGTGATGTTCCGCGTAACCCCACCGGCAAGATAGAAAAACCAAAGTTGCGAAAACAATATGCCGGGGTGGCTGAAAGCTTTAAAATATAATGAATTTGGAAAAAGCATGTCCATTTGCGGTTAAATAACACCACGGATGAACACGAATACACACGAATTTAAAAATAATAACATAATTCTAAACACACAAGGCATTTCTTTAGAATGTCCATTTATGTTTATTTGCGTCCATTTGCGGTGAAATAAAACCACGTAGGAGATAAGATCATGATACTTGAATATAAAGGTTACAAACCAAAAATCGGGAAAAACGTTTTTATTGCACCGACAGCTACGGTTATAGGAGATGTGGAAATAAAAGAGAATGCAAGTATCTGGTATGGCACTGTTTTAAGGGGCGATAGAGCCGCTATAACAGTTGGCAAAAGCACCAATATTCAGGATAACTGTACAGTACATTCAGATCTTGGGAAACCTGCAATTATCGGAGACAATGTAACGGTTGGGCACAATGCAGTTATTCACGCTTGCACTATAGAAGATGACTGTATCATCGGTATTAATGCCGTTGTACTCACCGATGCACATGTGAAAATCGGCTCTGTTGTTGCAGCCGGTTCCGTAGTTAAACAGAATCAGATCGTAGGACCTTATCATCTTATGACCGGTATACCGGCTACATTAAAAAAGGAACTGCCAAAAGTTTCTGTCGAACAACACAGAGAAACCGCAGAAAGTTATTCTAAACTCGCGCTTGAGCACAGGGCGATAAAAAAAGCCGGGCAATAACCCGGCTTTAGTTGTTTTATAACAATTCTTGGACTCGGCTCAATCAAAGCTCATATTCGCCTTCCATTTCCAGAATGAATTCGCCCCGGACTTCTCCTGATGTGACCTTGAATGTACCCTTGCCTTTGATGTTATCCAGCTTGCCTGTCCCTTTATAGGTTTGCCACGTGCCGGTGGTAAGCTTGCTTTCCCCGTCACGATTCCCCTCAAACTTGCTGTAAACCGAACCGTACTGGAAATTGGTTACCGCATAACCCTGCATGGGGCCGCTGCCTCCTATGCGGTCATGGAAGTTGACACTGCGACGTGAGACAAATTCACCGGCCACCCCCACTTCATAGTGAAGCGGTTCACCTTCCAATTCAACCAGCATGAGCGAATGGCCGAACTCATCATGCACATGGAGGGCTTCTCTGCGTGCAACACGGACCTTGTATGTAGACTTTCGAATCATAACATTTCTCCTTTCACTAAATTTTATTTAAAAAATTAATAAATAATAAAAAAATTTTAATCACAAATTTCTGAATTGTCAATATTGAAATGGTTAGAAGCCGTCTCTATTTTCAATAGCTACCCAGAATCTTCAGATAATCTGTTTTTTCTTCAAGCAAATCGAATATCGGCTTGAATGTTTCCGATTCAGCATCCGCCTCAATGTCCACATAAAACATGTATTCCCACGGTTTTCCATGGATGGGTCGTGATTCCAGCTTTACCAGATTAACACCGTTTTCGGCGAATATTTTCAAAACTTCATAAAGGGCGCCCGGCTGGTTCCCGGTTGAAAAAATGAGAGACGATTTGTGCCGCGGCCCTTTTTCGAGTTGATCAGTACCTATGACAACAAAACGAGTGTAATTTCTCGGATTTGTCTCAATTCCTTCCTCGATGACCGCCATCTTGTGCATTTTGGCAGCCTCCTTGCTTGCAATAGCTGCATCGGCAGGATTGGCCGTTTGGCTGATCTTCTTAACCGCTCCGGCAGTGTCCTTGACAGGAACCAGTTCCCAGTTTTCATGGCGATCGAGAAACTGGCGGCACTGCTGAAAAACCATAGGGAGAGAAAAGACCCGTCTGATGGTGTCAGCCTTGGCTTCAGGATGGCCGATCAGGTAATGTATGATGCGCAATGTGATTTCCCCCACAATCCTTAAATCATATTCCAATAGAAGATCGTAGTTTTCATGGATGCTGCCCGTGAGGGAATTCTCCAAAGGCACCACACCGAAATCAACCTCGCCTTTCTTAACAGCCTCAAAAATCGCCCGGAACGAAGGTGCCGGCACGGCTGGAACCTGGGTCCCAAAATACTGTGTACAGGCCTTATGACTGAACGTGCCCATTTCACCCAAGAAAGCAGCCCTCTGCATTCCAGTCCCGTTGGTTTTACTTAAGTGGTCAACGGCTTTAGCCTTATCCAGATAGTCAAAATCGAGCTGTTTGCCCACAACCGGCGCGATCACATAAATGTCACGCGTCAGTTGTGCGAACTGTTTTGGGTAAAGACTCTGGGGGCCGTCGGAAAGCGCCCGGTCCGGGTCATGGTGCACCTCTATCATTAATCCGTCTGCACCTGCAGCAATTGCAGCCCGTGACATGGGACTGACTTTTTCACGAATACCGGTTGCATGGCTGGGATCGATGATTACCGGCAAATGGGTTAATGTCTTAAGCACAGGAATTGCAGAAAGGTCGAGGGTGTTACGGGTATAGGGTTCAAAGGTGCGAATTCCGCGTTCACATAAAATAACCTTTTCATTTCCCTCCGAAAGGATATATTCGGCGGACATCAGCCATTCCTCAATAGTGGATGAAAGCCCTCTTTTTAAAACCACGGGTTTTCCGATACGACCCACGCACTTTAACAGTTCAAAGTTCTGCATGTTGCGTGCCCCAACCTGCACGACATCTACATACTTCATCATCATGTCCGCCTGAGCGGTTGACGTTATTTCAGTTACAACACCAAGACCGGTAACTTTCCGGACTTCGGCCAGTATCTTTAACCCCTCTTCCTGCAACCCCTGGAAAGAATAAGGGGAAGTTCTCGGTTTGAAGGCGCCGCCGCGAAACAAGACAGCCCCGTATCTTTTTACCTCCCTGGCAATTGTCAGGGCCTGGTCCCTGCTCTCAACCGCACAAGGTCCGGCGATAATCGTAATGCGTTCTCCACCCACAACCACATCCCCAACCTGAACAAGGGTATCTTCGGTATGCAACTGTCTGCTTACAAGTTTAAACGATGTGGATATTGGGATCACTCTGGCTATGCCGGGAAGCTGTTCGAAAAAATCGGTCTTTTTGCCTCCCTTGCCCACCGCCCCCAGTATGTTCTGTCCGGCTTCAGACATTTCACGAACAATATAGCCCTCACCGAACAGTATGCTTCGGATATTGCTTTTTTGATCCTGTGTGATCCCCTTTTCCAGTACCAAAATCATGGTAATCCTCCTTATATTTAAATGAAACCCCACCTAAACTGAGCGTTTCAAATTTTAAAAGGTAACCAAATATATTTTATTTTTAATGAACTATCTTAATTTATATTTTTAAAATTTGAAACCCTGCGGGCTTGCCGATCTTACCGCATCTACTGCGTCAGATGCCGTCCCGCATAGTTGACTATAGCGGAACGACATCTTCCTTGTATCTGCGGCAACCTCGACAATCGCTCAATTTAGGTCCAAAAAAAAGCCCCGAGATTCTATTTCCCGGGGCTTTAAAAAAATAAACCCCGGACAGACCGGCTCTGGTCCATCCGGGACGTTGTAACTTTAGGCGTTACACAACCGGACGGACGCTCCTAAAACTAAAAAAGAAACGTCCAAAATCGTATTTAAAACTGTTGCGATAACGTTGTGACATCAATTGCATTCCTAATAATCGGTATTTTTATAATTTATTACTCAACTATTTTACGGCTGTCAAGAACTGTTTTTAAAATTAACACCTGAGCCCTGATCTAATGATCAACAATCAATTGTTAATTATTAATTATTAACCGTTGTTTATTAACTATTATTTCCTGAACCCCTGAACCTCTGAACCCTGAACCGGGAACGCTTACGAACGGTTTTTGTATATCAAAATAAGGGTTACATTGATTTATTGTTGCGGTTTTTACATGTTTTTGCCAAAATAACTAGAGGAAAATACTAAAAAAGTGAGGGCATATAATGAAAACCCTTGAAATTCACGGCAGCACAGGAGATTCAACCATACGGGTCGGCGAAAAATTGCAGAATCTGGGAAAATACATCCCTGCAGAAAATGTTGTTATTATCACCGATGTCAATGTAAAACGTTTTTATCAAAATAATTTTCCGCCACATCCCGTCATAACCATCCAAACCGGTGAGAAGATAAAAAATCTCGATACGGTTCGGAGTATTTACGGGAAACTTGTAGAGCTTGGAGTAGATCGTTCAACCGTTATCATTGGAATAGGCGGAGGTATTGTCTGTGATATTACCGGTTTTGTAGCATCAACCTTTCTTCGCGGCGTGAAATTCGGTTTTGTCTCCTCAACCCTTCTTTCACAGGTTGATGCCAGTGTGGGGGGAAAAAATGGCGTCAATTTCAAAGGGTACAAAAATATGGTCGGGGTTTTCAGCCAGCCCGAATTTGTTATCTGCGATCTTAATCTTCTAAGCACCCTGCCTGAAAAAGAGGTTTTATGCGGACTGGCGGAGATTGTCAAACATGCGGCCATAGGAGATGGGGATCTGTTTGAGTACCTTGAAGAACATTATCAAAAAGCATTAGCGCTTGATTCCGCAATCATAGAAAGACTTGTTTATGATTCTGTTGTAATCAAGTCAGCCATTGTAAACAGGGATGAAAAAGAAAAAGGAGAGCGCCGCAAGCTCAATTTCGGGCATACATTTGGACATGCTATTGAAAAAACAACCGGTGTCCGCCATGGGGAGGCGGTCAGTGCCGGTATGGTTATGGCTTCGGAGCTTTCCGTTAAAAAAGGACATCTGCAGGCCAAAAATGCCCAAAGGATCAAAAGTTTGCTTGGGGATCTAAAACTTCCCACCCATCTTCCGGCAGACAGAAAAACAGTGTTTGATGCTTTGCAAAAGGATAAAAAGCGCAAAGGAGACCGGATATATTTTGTGTTTCTCGAAGATATCGGCAAGCCTTTTGTGGATCAGATTTCGATAAAAGAACTGGAAGATATAATAAACGATTTTTATTGACGTGCTAAACATCAATGGAATTGATAAGAAAGGTTTGTGGTATCAAAGGAAAGAGGCCTGTTGTTTTACTCTTAGCAACCCCGGGCTGTTGTGCAGATACATTAAGGGTGAAGAATATCCCGCATCCATGAAATAACGTTCAAGGTCATCAAAAAGGACCGGCCGGTCCGGCCAGGTGTACAGCTTCTTGCGTTGTTTTAGTTCGTTCCAGGCATCTTCGGCCCATGGTTTTTCTCTGAACACTTCTTTTTGGGCCTGATCACAGAGAAACATCTCACAGACAATCGGCTTAAGCCGCCACATGCAACCCTTATTGCCCAGATAAATGCATTTGAAGCCGGTATTGGGTTTCTGTAGTGTCGCCAGCAGTGCATTGATTTCCTCGTTGATAGAGACGAGCGTATTAACAACCATGTCTCCGAAAAAGGTAATTATGCCTTCGCGTGAGCAGCAGGCACTGAGGTTGTTCCGGTAGCATTTTTCCGTACAAAGATCGCTAAAATGCTCGGACAGAAACGTGTGGACGTCATCACGAAACAACAGATAGTCGGAAGTTTGCAACTCCAGCGCCTTTCTTTCAGCTGCGGAAAGGGTTTCAAGGTGGCGCTGCACCATGGCCAGCGATTCGGCCTGTTCTTTCTGGTATGAATTCATAAGTTAACGTTCCGGAAATTCTACAGTTTATTGAAATCATAAATCTTTTAATGGCAACAAACAAAAGCAAAATACTTTTGTATGACAAAAAGATTGCCCATATTATTGACAAGGGTCGAGGCTAAAGAACATAGACGGTTGTGGTATGAGTACGTTGATCGATATCATTACCTTGGTTATCGATTACCTTTCGGAGCGCAATTACGATATTTTATTAAATCCGGCACAAAACAGGGTGTGATTCTCGGATGTTTACAATTTTCCAGCCCGGCATGGAAGATGGCCCCGAGGGATCGATGGATTCAGTGGGGCGATGAGCAACGCAAGCGCAACTTACAAAAGATCATTAATAACAGTCGGTTTCTTATATTTCCCTGGGTTAAGGTCAAAAATCTTGCCAGTTCGGTTATTGCCATGGCTGTCAAAACAATTCCGGATGATTGGCAAAGTTGTTACGGTTATCATCCGGTGCTTATGGAAACGCTGGTGGACCAAAAACGATTCAAGGGTATTTGTTATAAAGCCGCCAACTGGATTCACGTGGGAGAGACCACGGGCCGAGGACGGATGGACCGGGAGAATAAACGGCATGGGATGGCTGTCAAAGAGATTTATGTTTATCCGCTGTGTAACCGATTTCGGCAAGAGCTGTTGGCTTGATAAACGGGTTGTTTTCTGAGATACAATTTAATCTATCACCAAGATAGCCAAGCTCAACAAACAACTTCAATCGTAACGTTACTCTGACAATTACTATAGTTCTCCTGATCTTATGGGTTAATTTATTTTTGCCTCCAGCAGTTCAGCCGGCATGTCTAAATTATAGATTTAACCTGTTATTGTGACTTTCATAACAGTTGAGAATTCTTGGAGAAAAAATCCCCACTCCTCACATAGAAGGAGCGGGGATTTATTGAAAGGAGAAGTATTGATTAACAGGTGTTCCCTAAAAAAACCTGCCAAAGTTATTAATACGGAGCTGAACTCATTACCGTACTGAGATCTTCAATCTTCTTGTTTTTTATACGGTAGTTGTAGATAGCTTCCATATCCTGGTACACCTGGAACATCTGGAAGAAACCGTGCCAGTGGGCATAATCCGGTGCATTCATGGCGGCACCCTGGCGAGCCCGTCGCCCTGTATGATGCCACAGGTAGTACATCAGCTCCTGGAAGCCGTCCTTCCAGGGATCCTTGCCCAGCAAGCCTTTTGCTTTCAGGTCCGCCTTCATTTTTGCAGCACCGTCCCAGTACTTGTTGTACAGGGCCACCGAATAGTCCAAGGTGTCCCTCTGGGATTTGATGTGTGACGGACCGTGGCAGTTGGCGCAAACCTTTTTCATGTTCTGTTCGCCCTTGACGCCGTCCCCACGGTCTCCTGAGCGAACCACCGACTTGGTGTGCATGAGGTCCCACTTTAGCCTCTCCTGGACATTATGGGTGGTGGCCAGTTCTCCAATACCGCTCATATGGCAGACAGCACAGGTGGGCGCGGTGTAATCGCCCGGTTCCCAAGCGTCCGGCGGGCTGTCAAATTCCCACTCATCCCCGGCAGTCAGAAATTGCTGGCCGTGCTTACTTTCCATAAAAATTTCGATATTGGGATGATCCGGTCCCAGATGACAGGCGCCGCAAGCTTCGGGCTTGCGTGCATCGGCTTTAGAGAATGTGTGCCGTTCGTGGCATACCGTACAAGTGCCGATAGAGCCATCGGGATAGCGGGTGCCCACGCCGCCGGGCCAGGTCTCATTGATGGGCTTGTTATCCGGTCCCAGCTCAACGGTAGTACCGTGGCACATCTGGCAGCCGGAAGATCGTGGGGCGCGATCCATGCCCGTGGCGCCTTTCGGAGTTCCTTCATTCCATTTGTAGGATTTCTTGTCCATAAAGGCGGCACCTTCGTAATGGAACTGGAGTTTGATCAGCTTGCCGCCGCCCTTTTTGGGATCCATAACCGCTGCACTGGCCAGTTTAGCGTGTCCGCTTTTAAGAAATTGCTCCACTTCCTGGGGATGGCAGCGAGAACAGGTCTTAGATGAGACCATGGGTGAAATATAGGTATTGGAGCCTTTGACACCTTCACACTGGCTGGCCATGGGAGAATTTTTTGCCACCACATGGCAATCGTAGCAGGAGACACCGGCATGGCTCATGCGGCTGGACTTCCAACCCTCCATGACACCGGGCATTTTTTTGGCATGGCATTCGATGCAGCTCAATGCCTCCTTGGTGAAGCCTCTTTTAATAACAAGTTCCTTTTGTCCTAAATTGGGATACTGCGTTTGAGCGACGGCTATTGCAGACACACTCGCTATAAGCAGGGCAAGGCATATTATTCCGATCTTGCTAAACGAAAATTTCATGCTATTCTCCTTTCATCCCTGATCTGTTTATTAACAAACCCTTATGTTTCTTTTTTAAAATATTTATTGGCGGCCTCTATCATATTTTTATGACCAACATGGGGGTGACATTCGGCGCATCGCTTTTTCGTTTCCCCCCGCAAATAGGCCCGGTGTGCGAGAAATCCGCCCCGTTTTATCCCCGGTGGTACCAAAACATGATGGCAGCGACGGCAAGCACTATCAAAGGTGAATTTCAGGCGGTTTCTTTCGGCAGCGCCGGCCCAGTCGTAGGTTTCCGCATCAATATACAGGTTGTGTATCAAATCGCTGGTACCTGTGGTGGCCTTAACCGTGAAAAACTGGAAAAAGTCGCCGTGGGGCAGATGACAATCAACACACTGGGCCGCAAACCCCTGGGGATTCTGGCCGCCGTGAACTGCATCCTGCCATGACGTCCGGAAGGGTGTCATGATATGGCATGTGACACAAAAGGTATCGGTATTTGTGGTTTCAATCATAAAACCGGATGCAAGTACCGTTACTACTGTTAAAACAACACCAATAACCACTCCGAACCACCAGCCTTTTTTGCTGGACTTCTGGGGTGTAGCCACTGAAGCCATCTAATCAACTCCTTTATTCCTTTATATTGTAAGGCTATCGATTCCGAATGTTTGGTTTAATTCAAATACAATCACGGCAAAATTAAACAGGTATCTATAACTAATAAAAATTAGAATCAGGCGGAAGAATCGAGAATGAGGTCAGCAGAACAAGAAATATTTCACAATGGAAATCGAATCGAGATAGATGCCTGATTCCAAATAAGAATATATACGAGATTAATATATTAAACGCTTGATAGTGTCAATAAAATTGTAATTATTTAAAATAGCTATGCTACATTGTGGCATTGGTGGCTGGGATGAATCGATGGAAAAGGAGGGATTTGCTTGATTACATAACCTAACAATCCCACAATGTGAGGCTAATTCATGCCCAATACATATATTATAAAATAGATCATCGACTGATACTTATAACCTTGGATCAATATGACCGGGTCCTCCACATTCTGGGGTATAACAAGTAACGTTCAGAAAATCGCACTTCTCATTGCATTGTGAGCATGTGTCTGGCGGCATTGAAGCAGTGATGAGGAATCCGCATTTAGAACATTTCCAGTAAGTTTGGTTGCATTCAGGACAGATATCTCCTTTGAATTTCCCATCAGAAGTATAGCCGCAGTGAGCACACGCATATTCTTCTTGTTTGCTTCCCATTTTCCTTAACCTCCTTTTACAATTCACTTTCAAAAAATATAAAACTTACAAGATGGCCGTAATTTTTTATGCTCAACCTTGTAATACCAAAACAACAATCCGAAGCCAATTTACACTGATTACATATATCCCAAAATCCAACAAAAGTCAAAAAAGTAAACTCCCGATAATGGATTTGCCCCTCAAGAAATAGTGCTAATAGCCTCTTATTTTGGAGTATAGTTGAAAATTGTGGAT
>MAXL01000534.1 GCA_001751005.1 Desulfobacterales bacterium S5133MH16 | reverse complement strand
CCCGTATTTAAAAAGAATGTTGTAGTAACTCATAAAAAGGAATGGGATATAAAAAGTTCCGGTAACCTTTTGGGCAAAATTCATGCATTTTTGCACGGTTGTTTTCCTTGAAAGAGACTTTTGATTGGCATGCAGAATTACCGGGCCGTCTGCAATGGGTTCGGAAAAAGGGATTTGCAGCTCCATCAGGTCGACACCTGCTTTGACCATCGACTCTATGATTTTGAAAGTATCCTCGAATGTGGGGTATCCAAGAACGATATGTGTCATTAACAGGATCTCTTTTTCTTTGAGTCTGTTTTTCAGATACGATTCAAGCATGATATTCCTCTGCTTTTTCCTTGATAAATTCCTGCCACTTTGGGTCGGCAAATGCATCGGCAACGGTAAAAATATCCTTGTCTCCTCTGCCGGATTGATTGATCAGGATAATATCCTCTTTAGACATGGCCGGCGCCTCCTTAAAGACCTGTGCAAAGGCATGGGCCGACTCCAAGGCCGGGATCAAACCCTCTTTTTTAATCGTCAGCGAAAGTGCATCCACGACCTCCCTGTCCGTTGCCGACTCGAATCGAATACGACCGCTTTCCGCAAATTGCGCCAGGATGGGTGAAACACCCACATAATCTAATCCCGCTGCAACACTGTGGGTCTCTTTCATCTGGCCGTCATTGTCCTGCAAAAAATATGTCTTATACCCCTGGGCCACACCAATGCTTGCATCTTCGGAACAAAGACGTGAAGCGTGCTTGCCGGTGTCCAGCCCTTTTCCCCCGGCTTCAACCCCTACAAGTTCAACCGGATCATCCAGGAAAGCCTTGAATATCCCCAATGCATTTGACCCCCCTCCCACACACGCGTAAATACGGGCAGGCAGCCTGCTCTCTTTTTCCAGAATCTGCCTGCGGGCCTCTTTTCCAATGATCGATTGAAAAAAAGAGACCATTTCCGGGAAAGGATGCGGGCCGCAGGCGGTTCCCAGCACATAATGCGTGGTGTCCATATTCGTCACCCAGTCCCTGAACGCTTCATTAATGGCATCCTTTAAAATCCGGGTCCCTTCCCGCACGGTGACGACGTCTGCACCCAGTCGCTCCATCCAAAAAACATTGGGGCGCTGCCGTCGGACATCTACCTCACCCATATAGATGGTACATTTGAATCCAAACTTTGCAGCCATGGTGGCCGTCGCCACCCCGTGCTGGCCGGCACCGGTTTCTGCAATAACCCGTGACTTTCCCATCCGTTTTACCAAAAGCCCCTGCCCCATAACATTGTTGGCCTTGTGGGCTCCGGTGTGGTTAAGGTCCTCTCTTTTAATATAAATTCGCGCACCTCCAAAATGCCGGGTAAGATTTCCAGCAAAGGTTATGGGTGTGGGCCTGCAGGAATAGGTTGACATGATATCAACATATTCCTTCCAAAACTCGGGGTCATTTTTTGCCTTCTGAAAGGTTTCCACAAGCTCATCAAAGGTGGCGATAAGAATTTCAGGAAGATAAGCTCCCCCGAATCCTTCATAGTATCCTCTATCTTTCATATGTATCCTCTCCCAACCCGATAAAGCCGGAACCAAAAAAGATCGGTTTTATTTTTACCACGAAGATCACGAAGGAAAAGAAGAATAAAATATATAACCTTCGCACTCTTCGTGTACTTCGTGGTGTGATCAAACTTTTTTTGCCACAAAAAGCATAAAATTTACAAATAAGCGCCTAATTCCTGTGAAAAAACAAACTGATCTGTTCTACAATACAGCTCTGAATAAATAACGTTTTTTGCCTGTTCAAAGTGCAGGAACCGTTTTACTGTAAGAATCGGGGTGTCCGGTGCAACCTGTAAACTCTTGGCCCTTTTCCCGGTTACATAGCCTATCCTGAAGTTTTGTCTTCCGCCAATGGGCCGCATATAATAATTTTCATCAACAATTTGTGATAGAGATCTGCCCGACAGGTCAATTCTGTCTATCTTTGCAAACAGAGTTTCATGGAGATAAATATCCTCGACAAGGATAGGTATCTTATCAACCCGGCTGAGTCTGGAAAAAAAATATGCCTTTTTATTGGCAAACGGATTTTCCGGATCGTCTCCAATCGACTTCAACGTGATCTTTTGCAGAATATGTGTGGCAACCGATATCCCCTTTTTATGAAAAGATGAGAGCGTTCCCGCCAGTGAAAAAAGATCAACCTCTTTTTGATCTTTGCAAACAAAGGTGCCTGAGCCTCGCTTTCGGATAAGAATTCGTTTGCGAACCAGTAAATCGGTGGCTTGCCTTGCCGTGGGCCGGCCGATACCGTAACGCACGGCAAGGCTGTTTTCCGACGGAATCCTTGACCCTGACGGGTATTTCCCCGAACGTATTTTGGCCAGCAGGATATCCGCCAGTTGGCGGTATAATGGAATAGGAGATTTTGAATTCAGCATAAATATATGCTGACAAATATTGGTCAAGTTGTCAAGATAATTTTACACTTCGAAATGCCTAATCCGTCAATTAAAAATCATGGGGGAAAACTTCTTTCAGCACTCAGGGTAATCGCATTTGATCTCGGTGCAGCGTAGCGACGGCGTGTTTCTCTTGGAAACCGACTGACTGTTTGAAGGGCTTTAGCACGCGTTAGCCCGAGCCGAATGAAATTATGACTT
>MAXL01000533.1 GCA_001751005.1 Desulfobacterales bacterium S5133MH16 | reverse complement strand
GGCAGTTATAGATTTTTACATTTCTGATAATAATGTAAAAATTTTGGAAGAAGCCATAAAGGTACTAGGAAATGCTTTTCTAATAATTTTAGGATACTTTTTTGGGCAAACTGCAGCAGCGAGAAAAAATTCTCAATCCTGCTAACATGAATAGCTTTAATTAACACAGAAAAACGGTACAGATTTTAAACAATAAACAATAGGGGGACAGAGTACCTGTAAGTGCTATTAAGAAACCGAACAAAATCTCTTAAAAAAAGGTAACACTTTTTCCAGGCAACCATAAGGAGAAAGTGTAATGAAGAAACAATTCAGTCAACAACAGAAACTGACCATCATCGAGAAGGGAGAAGAAATTGGTATAAAGCAGGCTGCCCAGGTTGCAAGAGTGCATTACACAACAATTTACGCTTGGAAAAAGCAGCTTGAGTCGCTTGGTGAAAAAGTGTTTCTTGAGTACGAGCCACCGCGTCCAGGCCGTGGAGCCAAGGAAATAAGTAAAGAGGACGAACAAGTCATATTGAAAGTCCGGAAAGAGAATCCCGGATATGGTCCAGGGCAGGTACGAGCTGCCTTGCGTAGGCAGGGTATAACAATCTCAATCGGTACGACCCGTAAAATAATGCAGGCAAATGGTTATCAGGCCAGCACGAAGAAAAAGGATGGGAAGCAATACACGAGATACGAAGCAAGTCGGCCGCTTGAGTTGGCTCAGATGGATATTCTCGAGGTGTACATCAACAAGCTCAAGGTATATATCATTTTGCTCATTGATGATTATTCAAGATTTATTCTGGGTTTTAGAGTGCTGACAGAGACATCCATTGATACCATTATCGAACTGGTTGATCAGGCAATACAACGCTACGGACAGATGGGAGAGTTGCTCACCGATCGTGGTTTTGTTTTTTATTCCTGGCGTGGGGTGAATCGTTTTGAAAAATATCTGGAGATGAAAGGGATAGATCAGATTCATGCAAGTCCCCATCATCCACAGACCCTAGGTAAAGTTGAGGCATTAAATCGACGGATCCGGCATGAGTTGTTTCGCAGGCAACACTTTGCAAGTTATGGTCATGCGATTGCCGGGATTGAAGAATGGGTTGAGCATTACAACTACAAACGTCCACATCAGGGAATAGGCGGATTCCTTGTACCTGCTGAAAGATTCCATGGTCAGGCAGACAAGGTACTTGGCAAGATTGCCGAGGGCATGGAGATTGCTGAAGATGACAATAATATCACACGTGATATTCTCAGTGTAACCGTAGGCCCCAATGGTAAAATTATGCTAAACATCCTGGGGCACTCCATGACCATTCAGGGAACCCGCAATGACAACCACATTAAGCAAAGAAGAAGCAGCAATTTTGATTCGAGCCAGACGTATCCAAAAGGAGAAAAATGTTCCGAAGAATGCCGGCGTCAGTAGTATCTGCGACATTGCAGGAGTGTCCCGTAAGACCGGATATAAGTGGGATGCAGACCTGCAGCAAAAGCTCTCAGGTGTTTCTTCCTCCAACAAAGAACAATCTGGTCTTGAAACTGAACACGAGAAGTTGAAAAAGGAAATGGAACTGCTCAAATTTGAGCATGAGGGGCTCAAACTTGCCTGGGAAATCCACGATGTGGAAAAAATTCTGGCTGAAAAAAAAGACACCACAAAATAGAAAACCAGAAAAAAGCGGTGAGCTATCTGCGTAATTCAGCTTTGCCCATTCGCATGACCGCATGGGCATTACGGATGAGCATTGCGACACTGTCTGATTGGGACAAACTGTTCGATCCCAATCTGGTTCCATATAAGCGACCGGAGAAGAGAGGTAAATCCGGAAAAGTCACAATCGAAATTGTTCGTAGTGTTGTGGCTAAGGCAAAGGAGATACAAATCAACGGCAGCAGGATACGGATAAAACAGTTTTGCCGTACATTAAGAGAGGAACTTACGATTGATCTTGGTCGCAAAACGATTCAGGAAATTCTCATAGCCAATGATCTATACGCACCGGCAACCAGGGTTAGAAGGCCGCAGTTTTATCGTAATATTTGTCATCGGATTCCCAATGGATTGTTGAGCCTTGACGGTAGTGAGTTTGTCGTCACTGTTGATGGCAAACCATACAAATTCAACCTGGAGCTTGGGGTGGACGTTGGCAGTTTCTGTCATACAGGATTTGATATCAGGAAAACCGAAACGGCTCAGGCGATTATTGCAGTTCTTGAAAAACATCGCAGAAACTATGGCCTCCCGCTTGGTGTACTGTTTGATCATGGCAGCGCCAATTTAAGTGATGACGTCGCCAAATGGCTTCAAAAACATGGAGTCGAAAGAGTACCGGTTGGCCCGGGAAATCCCAAAGGAAACGGAACAGACGAAGGGGCATTCAGTCAGTTAAAAAATGTGCTTGGATCACTGGAAGTCGAAACATCTTCTCCGGAACAACTTGGTAAAGATATCTTGAATATGCTTGTTTCACTTTATACAAAAATGAGGAATCAGCTTCCATTACGAAGAGCGTCCCGTACTCCTGAAACAGTTATGGAAACTGGAAGCAGTGATCGGGAAAGAGAGCATGAAAAAAAGCGTATCCTTGCTCATAAAGAATCAAAAATACCTTCTGGCCAAGAGCAGGAAAAGCTTGATTGCCTGTATGCTGTAATAAAACAGCATGATCTCCTGATAGATGATGCTTCAATGAAAAGGGCCGAATTAACTGTAAAGCATCACAGCCTTCCAGCCATACGTAAAACGGAGAGGGCATTTAGCAAGGCTGTGAATCGTAAGCAGGATAGAAAGAATATTGCCTACTTCTTTGGTATCCTCAAGAATATCCAACAGGAAGAAGACGATCAGGTATACAAGGATTATTGCCGGGAAAAATACGAATACCTGAGGATGTTGAATGATGCACGGCAGGAACAAAAAAGAAAATCATTAAAGCCATCAATCGCACTTGTAGTCGAGATGGCACTGACTGCAATAGGACAATCGGAGACACTGCAGGACGTTGCCATAGAAAAATGTAGTGAATGGTTAAATACCATTTTTGATTCAGCTAAGTACGGCGCCACTGTGAAGAAACGGATACAGGAACAAATCGGGGAAATGGGCTATTTGACATTTTCGAAAAAAGAGGCAGTTTGGGAGTGGATCGTTCCTCTTCTAAACGTGAATGCCAAGAAAGAAAGTGTTACCTCGTTTTTGTGATTTTGTTCGGTTTCTTATTGCATGCATACACTTATAGCGGGTCGAACAGGTCAAGAATATAACCAAAGGAAGAATAGGGGTGGGGCATTCTGGGAAGACCGTTATCATGCAACGGCAATGGAAG
>MAXL01000532.1 GCA_001751005.1 Desulfobacterales bacterium S5133MH16 | reverse complement strand
TTTATATTCTGTCCTGAAGATATAGAAGCGGCAGCTAAGATTTTCAAAGACTAATAGTGTCACATGGCAGGTTTTGAGTAGCCTTTCCAATATCAATCGTCATAGGTGGAGGTTTATGGTTGACACAATATATCCCGATGCCCCCCGGGTGGCAGTGGGGGCATTGGTGGTTCATCAAAATAAGGTTCTATTGATTTTGCGGGGAGAGGCTCCGGCTAAGGGCATGTGGGCCATTCCCGGCGGTAGCGTGAATATAGGCGAAACATTGCAAGCTGCTGCGGAACGTGAGGTGCTGGAGGAGACGGGCTTACAAATAAAGGCTGGTGATGTGATTTATTCCTTTGAAAAAATCCAGCACGATAAAGCCGGGCAAGTACAGTACCATTATGTCATTTTGGATCTGGAAGCCGAACCGCTTGACCCGGCGCAGCCATTGACAGCAGGCGATGACGCAATCGATGCCGGCTGGTTTACATTGGCGGATTTGGACCGATTAAATTTGCCTGTTTCTGAAACAACACGGACTTTGTTGCAGAAAAAACTGAGTTATAACTGATCCGCATTACTGTTCGAAAATCTAACACTGTTCGAAAATATGGCAATGCTTAGATTTCTTTCCGTACAGGTCCATTTCTTTAAATCAAAATCGGAAACGTTCGAAAATCGAACACTTAAAAACTCTTTTTAGACCCTACCAATCTTTTGTTGCGGTTTTGACAACCAACCTAATCATTGAATGTCAACTTTTAATGCATTGAAATTAGATTCATTTATCTTTTGTTGATAACGGATTGCGCCTGATAAAACGATTTTGTTGTCAGTGTGGCATACAGTTTGCTTTATAAAGAACATACACAACGACAGGATTTTTCGAACGATATTAAAAAAAGAATAATAGATTCATGTTTCATTTGATACAATCGAAAGGAGGACCGTAGATTGAGTATTAACGTAACAATGCCGAAGCTTGGTATGACAATGAAAGAAGGGAAAGTTGCAAAATGGTATAAAAATGAGGGCGATTTAGTTGAAAAAGGAGAAGATCTTTTTGAGGTCGAAACGGAAAAAATTACCATCAAGGTTGAATCAGCTGGAAGTGGAATTTTGTTTCAGATTGTGGTACCGGCAGGGACAACCGTACCTATTGGGACGATCCTGGCACTTATAGCCGAAGATGGAGAGCAGCCGGAGCGTATTGAAGGCATCCAGGCCGGTGAAGTGGTTGAGATGGATAGTGATTCAGCAAAGCCCCAATCCGCTGAAGCAGAAACCGGGCCGAAGGAAAAGAAACGAATATTGGCGACTCCATCTGCACGACGCGTGGCAAAGGAACTGGGTGTTGATTTGGAATTGGTACCGGGTACTGGTCCTGATGGAAAAATAAAAGAGGCGGATGTGCGCAAATTCCATGAGGAAGGACCACCCGCACCCAAAATAACTCCCCTGGCCGCAGAAATAGCCAAAAAAGAAGGGCTGGACATTTCTAAAATTACCGGAACAGGGGAAAATGGCAAAATAACCAGGGCAGATGTCCAACAAGCACTTGCGGCACCAGCGATGACCTCGGAGGAGGTATCTTCCGATGTTAAAGTAATTCCCTTTGAAGGAATGCGCAAGATTATCGCAGACAACATGCACGCCAGTTTGCAAAACGCGGCCCAGCTTACCGCTTTTACTGAGGTGGATGTCACCGAAATGGTGCGTTTCAAAGACCTTGTGAAGGAAGAATATAAAAGGGATGATTCAATAAAAATATCTTATAATGACATCATAGTTATGGCAACGGCACGTGCATTGATGCGCCATCGCATTATGAATTCCACCCTGGTCGGTGAAGAGATCCTGGTGCATGACAATGTTCATCTGGGTATTGCCGTTGCACTCTCAGAAGGCCTCATTGTACCAAAATTACACAACGCTGAGAAAAAAACACTACTGCAAATTGCTAAAGAGGTAAGGGAACTGGCGCAAAAAGCACGAGAAGGAGCCTTGGCCGTAGAAGAGGTCACCGGCGGCACCTTTACCATCAGCAATGTCAGTATGCTCGGCATGGATGGATTTACACCGGTACTCAATCCACCGGAGACCGGAATTCTCGGCATTGGCCGCGTGATCGAAAAACCGGCAGTATTTGAGGGCGAGATCGCAATTCGGCATATGATGACGCTAAGTCTCACATTTGATCACAGGGTTGTAGACGGTGCACCGGCCATGGCTTTTTTAAAGGATCTGGCCGGCCTCCTGGCGCAGCCTGTGCTGATAATGGCATAGTGTCGAAATATTATCGAATTGAATTTTATGGCAAAGCAAAATCCATGGCGCATTCGATAGCAATCAAATCAGAAAGGTAAACTGATGAAAAAAAAACGTTTTATCGTTGAAATCGGTACAGGGGCGGATCTACATGGAGAAGACGTTACCAAGGCCGCCTGCAGGGCTGTAAAGGACGCAATTTCAAGGAGTTGTCTGTGCGGATTGGTGGAAATTCTGGGAATCGAAGATCTGAAAGCCATCAAGGTGGATATTCTGGTGGCTTGTCCGAAACCGGAGGAGGTAGAACTGGAGCAGGTAAAGGCCATTATTCCCATCGGGCAGAAAAGTGCCCGCGCTGTTGAAGGGGGGATGAAAGCCAAGGGACTTTGTGTGCCCAATTTCGC
>MAXL01000531.1 GCA_001751005.1 Desulfobacterales bacterium S5133MH16 | reverse complement strand
GTCTTACAGTTCCAGTACGTCTTCCTGATGCAAGTGATGAAGAACAAAGTTAGCAAAAAAATTTTATCTATACGGGAAGATGCAGATCCTGAGGACAGTTTTGAAGGGTTGCCATCGTCGAAGTATGGTCCTGGTTAAAGACGATATCCCGTTTGGGCGTGTTTTTTGAATACGGAATGCATTTTCGTCATGTCCATATTCCCTGGACTCTTTCCGGGAGGAATCAAGGTGCTATTACCTTCTTGACACACTATACTCATTTCTCTATAGTTATGAAATAACAACGAAAAAATTTTGCACTCAAATTTAGTGCATTGAAAACGGCTGCTTTTGCTCATTCCGATGAACAATTTTGAGAGTTGCAACTTATCTGGATGAAACATTGCCTTATCCGGATGCATATGCGTTCCATGTTCTCACTAATGCATAGAAAACTAGTTGTGCCAATGAGAGACCTTTGCAAAACGTTCCCTTTTGCCCAATTCCTGCGCCTGCCCCGTGGAATGCGCAGCCTATTCCTCTGGGGTCAGACTCAAATTTTAATCCTCAAAATACTCAATGTATTCCTGTGGTTAAAATTTTCACCTTTCCCTCCGGGGCGTAGGCCCCACGGGCCGGAGGCTTAGCCTTGAACAAAATTGAGCATTTTTCAAGGTCTCAATGGTGCTGAAAAAAGGCTTGGTATTCAATGAGCACAGCACAAACTAAAACATATGATTCATATCATTTTGGATCACCATCAGGTGTAACCGACCGACAACTGAAACAACTCATTAGATTCTTTAATTTACCAAAAGATAGTATTAATTCAGCCCTTGGTGGAAGAACTTCAATTACAGTTGTCCGGCTTGAAGACATAGGATCTGTAGTTATTAAATATTATAGACGGGGAGGGGCAATTCGATATCTGATCAAACAAAGGTACATCAAATGTGGAAAAACGCGTTGCCAGATTGAATATGAACTATTACAGAAAGTTAGGAGTTTCGGCATAAATGCCCCTGAGCCGATTGCATTTGCTTACCGGGGCCGCCTGTTATATCAATGCTGGCTGGTAACCCGAGAAATCAAACATCATCAAACACTTGCCCAGCTTAGTTGTCTAAATGAAGAACAGGCCCGTATGGTAATGAAAGAGGTCATCAAGCAAGTCTCAACTCTTATTAAAAATAAAATTTTACATGTGGATTTACATCCCGGCAATGTAATAGTGGACAATCAAAACCAAGTTTATCTTCTTGATTTTGACAAGGGGAGCATTTTCCACGGGGGAAAAAATGCGCTAAGGCGTCGATACCTACGTCGTTGGCATCGAGCAATACAAAAGCATGGGTTGCCGGAAATGCTCAGTGAAATAAATGATTTTAACTATTTGTAATAATTATAATAAAATTATAGATTAAAAGAGACCTTTGGAAAATGTTCAATTTTGCATGCCCAGTTAAATCCGTATTTAATATTTAACCGGGGTTCAAGGCCAAGGAAGGTGAAAATTTTAACCACAGGAATACATTGAGTATTTTGAGGATTAAAATTTGAGCCTGACGCCGGAATTGGGCAAAAGGGGACGTTTTGCAAAGGTCTCTAAAAGTTTAGTTATGGATACAGCCACCTCCAAAATACCACCCTCAGCACCTTCGATTCTCATCATTCTGATGGGGTCTATAGGAGATGTGGCACGGGGTCTTTGCCTGGTGTCACATATTAAAAACAATCTGCCGGGAAGCAGGGTAACATGGCTCGTAGAGCCAATGTGCTCAGAAGTGGTCTGTTTACATCCACGGATTGACAAAATGATCGTTTTTAACAGACCCAGAAATATTTTAGGGATACGAGATCTGTATAAAGACCTATCCGGAGAACACTTCGACATCACACTCGATCTCCAGCGTCACTTAAAGAGCGGCTTTTTCTCGTTTCTTTCCGGAGCGAAAAGACGAATCGGTTTTAACCGTCGCAATTCAGGGGAATTTAACTGGATCTTTAATAATGAACACATCCCCTATGCCAGCGATGAGCTTGAGCTGCCCAAATTGCATCATTATCTAAAATTTACAGAATACCTGGGGTTATCTGAGCCTGCTTCCCTGGACTTCGGTTTTTCCTACTTTGATGAAAAATTTAATCTACCGGATATTGTAGCTAAAATAAGTAAACCCTTTATCGCAGTGGTAATGGGATCATCGTGGGAATCCAAAGACTGGTTCTTTGAAGGATACTATCGACTGGTAAAAAATATTCTTTCGTCAATGAAAGGGGCGGTTGTGCTGCTTGGCGATGGCTCACAAGCATCATCTGCAACAAAACTGTACCAAAAAGTTGGCTCACAGGAGTTAATCGATCTTGTGGGAAAAACCACGATTCCTGAGCTTGTGGCCGTGCTTAAGGCCGCTGCGGCCGGTATGGGACCGGATTCGGGTCCGGGTCATCTGGCAGCAGCAGTGGGAACTCCCTATGTGTCTCTTTTTGGTCCAACATCTCCCAAGCGGGCAGCGCCCTATAACTGTGAACATCTTGTCGTTCAATCTGAGTTAAGCTGTGTTTCCTGTTATAAAAAGAAATGTCCTGACTTGGACAGGTTGTGTATGCGGCGTATCAGCGTTGAATCGGTTCAGGAAAAACTTTCTTTAGCGCTTGGGACAGTTGGCGCCTAAATATCTGTTTTCCCTTTTGGCTGTCGATCTCCTATTTCTAATCGCACCATAGAGAGACAAAACACAAAACCATCATAATATATTAGCCTGTATTTCTCTTTATAAGTCCCTGGAGTCGGCTTTTAATGAAGGATTTAAAAGC
This sequence comes from Desulfobacterales bacterium S5133MH16, assembly GCA_001751005.1. GTDB lineage: Bacteria > Desulfobacterota > Desulfobacteria > Desulfobacterales > UBA11574 > S5133MH16. Next base: position 2,095 of record MAXL01000531.1, on the reverse strand, counting down.
CATATCGTTTTCTCCAAAGGAAATCTCTATTCCGATGATGATCAAGTGGATGGGCCATTTTATTTTATGAGCAATCCGGACATAATCTTTTTCTGTGGTAAAAATAAATTCAGCCGATAGGTCCATTGCCGATCTCACAATTTCATCAAGTTCTCTATTCGAATACGAGTGATGATCCGGGAATCCTAAAGAATCTAATAAGTTACACTCAAAGCTTTCAATTGTTCGGCGAAAATCATCATTGATTGCTATCCCGGAAAAAGCAAAGGCTCTTTTCCTTTTAAAGATGTCAAAATCGTACTTGGATGAAATATTCAGTCCATCTGACAATTGCGCACTGTTTCCCGTAACAATTTTATAAATATATGGGGTATGAAATGAATGAAAAACCGGCTTTCTCGGAACAACGCTTTTTATCTGGTCCAAAGACGCCGGCTTTCCGATATCCGACCGGGTTAAAATCACAGCGTCTCCCCGCGACAAAGCAGAAGCGGTTTCTCTTAGGGTGCCCCTAGGAAAAAGATAAGTATTGCCCAACGGCTTTTTACTGTCTAAAAGGACAAGGTCTATATCTCGATTGAGCTTTAAATGCTGGAATGCATCATCAAGCAGTAAAACATCCGGTTTAAATTTCTGTATTGCCAACCTACCCGCCTTAAAACGGTTTTGCCCCACAATAACAGGAACCGTTTTTAGTCTCTTAGCGACCATGAACGGCTCATCGCCTGCTGTATCCGGCCCCATACAAATTATACGCCCGTCACTTACGACGCCACCGATCTTCTCTGCTTGGCCTTTATATCCCCTGCTAATAATTACAACATTATACCCAAGACCTTGTATAACCTCCGCGACATAAATCGTCATGGGTGTTTTTCCTGACCCGCCAACCGTAATGTTACCGATGGAAATAACCGGGCAGGAAAGTCTTTTTGACCGCAAAAGACCTTTTTTGTATAAAGTTCCCCTCAGTTGAACTAATTCGCCATAACAAATTGATATTGCAAAAAGAAAGGGTTTGAGGAATAAGGATCTACTTTCTCCTTTATCCGTCATAATCCCTTGGATCTTTCTCTTAACATTTTCTGGTATCGCCGTCATTTTGTCTCTATCACAGTAGGAATAGCCAATTCTCACACAATTTTCTTCAAGATTTTACGCAGTCTATCTCTGATTCCCCTAATACCTCTTTCCATATGGCTCCGTTTTGCATACTGTCTTCTTTCTTCCAGGGTCAAGGTTTCAGGTACATACCGCATTTTCAATTTGATAATGGCAAAGTAATCATCCAAAACAAATCTCAGATAGATGCGATTCAGCGGAAAAAATCTGAATTCCTTTTGGGATATGGAAGCGCTCCAGTCAACGATGTAAGGTCGGCCGTCATATCCCACCAAGACATTGGCTCCATTTTTTAAATCACTGTGAGCAAGGCCTTTTCTGTGGAAACTGTCAACGATGTTTTTTAGATCATCAAAAAAAGTTCTTGATAGCTTAATATTCTTATTATGCTTTTCCAACGGTTGGCTGGGTATCTCTTCAAGTGCCAGAGCGAGCCCATCAATAACCCCATAGCAAGCCGGAACACCCTCAAGACCTTGAAGTTTTTTATACGCCTTGTGTTCACGCCATATGAGGAATCGACCGATTATGTTTCGGTAAAAAAACTTGCTGTTGCTGAAATCTTTTACAACGCCCCTTACACCGTTTTCCTCTATCACCCAGATGACAGGTCTTGTATTGGATGAATGCCTTAGAATTCCACAATGGTTTTCGGGCAGACTGGAAAGTTTTAGAGATTCTAAATTCATCATTTCAGTAAAATAAGCATACCAAAACAGAAAAATACAAGGTTTGCAGCCCAGGCAGCTATGAAAGGAGGAAGCATTTCTCCATATCCAAGTGAAAGGCAAAAACTGTAGAATATCCAATAAAAAAATGCCATACAAATACCGTAGAATATACTAACGGAAAGACTTTCCTTTAGCTTACTCCTACTCGAAATGCCTGCTCCCACCAAACACATGATAAAACTGACAAAAGGAAATGCCAGCTTGGCATACAGATCTACCTTATAGACAGAGGCATCGTACCC
>MAXL01000530.1 GCA_001751005.1 Desulfobacterales bacterium S5133MH16 | reverse complement strand
CTTCTGCGTTGCGCTGCATTCCTCGTCACTGCGACGTACTATACGTACGTCTCATTCCTCGGAATTTGCGCGCCTTGAATTTGGAGCTTTTTACTTTGTCATCAAAATCTGACTTTTTACGAGACCTTCAAATTAGGGTTTTAAATTTTGACACAATAGTAAAGATATGATAAATTATAAATATTTTAGCATATTATATAATTGCTAAGAATTGACAGGAAAATTCTAAAAGCGGCTTTTAATTTCGCCGGTCAGCTTTCATATTAGGGTTGATGTCTCGAAATCCCAAATAAAGAACGACCGCTCTACAGAGGAAAAAACCAAAATGGATAGGAATTCGTCGGATGATCAGCCTGCCGCAAAGTGATCCCCAAAGAAAAGGGCCCATCGCCTGGTTGGCCGGTCATTCCGTGACGGCCAACCTTCTTATGCTGGTGCTCTTGGTGGGAGGTTTTTTTTGGGGAAGCCATATTAAGAAGGAAGTTTTTCCTTACTTTGAACTGGATCAGGTCAAAATCACCGTTCCCTATCCTGGCGCCAGCCCCCAGGAAGTGGAAAGGGGTATCATTTTGGCCATAGAGGAATCCGTCCAGGGATTGGATGGCGTCAATGAAGTCCATGGATTTGCCATAGAAGGGCTTGGAATGGTTACCGTGGAGATGATTGAAGGCGAAAATCTGCAAAAGCTGGCCCAGGACATCCAGAATGAAATCGATCGGATTACGTCCTTCCCCGAAGAAGCCGAAGAGCCACAGGTGGTGATCGTTTCCAGAAAGCGTTATGTGGTATCGCTGGCGCTTTACGGGGATCAGAGCGAGGGAGTTTTGCGTGAATATGCCGAATACTTGCGGGACCGATTGATTCAGGATCCGGGGATCACCCAGGTGCAATTGGTAGGGGTGCGAAACTATGAGATCAGCGTCGAAATTCCTCAGGACACGCTCCGGACATATAACCTTACTCTCGAGGAAGTTGCCCACCGGATTGGCAGGACGTCCGTGGAGCTTCCCGGCGGCGCTGTCAAAACCCCCGGAGGCGACGTCCTGGTTCGCGTTAAGGAACGCAAGGATTACGGGCATGAATTCGGAAAGATTCCGATTATTACGGCCAACGACGGAACCCAGGTTTTGCTTGAAGATATCGCCGATATTAAGGACGGATTTGAAGAAACCGACATTGCCGCCACCTATAATGGTAAACCCGCCGTGATGATCGACGTCTACCGGATCGGGGATCAAACCCCGGTTTCGGTATCCAATGCCGCCAAGCGGGTGGTAGCGGCGGTAAACCAGGAACTGCCCCTCGCACTGGCGATCGTTCTTCGCAACGACCGGTCGGAAATCTATCGGCAGCGCATGGAGTTGATGGTTAAAAACGCCTATATTGGCTTGGGGCTGGTGTTTATTTTGCTGGCATTGTTTCTGGAAGTTCGCCTCGCTTTCTGGGTGGCTCTCGGCATTCCCATCTCTTTTTTAGGTTCCCTTTTCTTCTTATCGGCCATGGATGTCAGCATTAACATGGTCTCCATGTTTGCGTTTATCGTCACCCTCGGTATCGTGGTGGACGATGCCATCGTGGTCGGGGAAAATATCTATCATCATCGCCAGGGCGGTGTCCCCTGGTTCAATGCCGCCATATCCGGGACCCGAGAAATCGCCATGCCGGTGACCTTCGGCGTACTGACAAATATGGTGGCTTTTGTCCCCATGTTCTTCGTTTCCGGCATCATGGGTAAGGTATTCAAACAAATTCCCGTGGTCGTAATCAGCGTGTTTGCGATCTCGCTGATCGAATGCTTTTTTATTCTCCCGGCACACGTCGGCCATCAAAAACAGCCGCATAAAGGGTTTTTCGGCTGGATACACGCTTGGCAGCAACGATTCAGCAGCGCCTTTGTCCGTCTGGTTGTCCATCGATACGGTCCATTGCTGGATTTGGCTTTGCGCTGGCGCTATGTAACGCTGTCTGTAGGTATTGCTGTTTTACTGACTACAATCGGCTATGTGAAGAGCGGACGCATGGGGTTTGAACTGTTTCCCAAGATCGAATCTGATTATGCCATGGTCACAGCCACCCTGCCGTTTGGAAGCGCTTTTGAAAAAACCGAAAAAGTTCAGCAGATTCTGGTCCGGGCGGCACAGGAGGTTGTGGCTGAAAACGGCGGAGAAACACTTATGGAGGGTATTTTCGCCAATATCAATGCCAACCAGGCCGACGTCCGCATCTATTTGACCCCGCCGGATAAGCGGCCCATGTCGACGGCCAAGGTTACGGAACGTTGGAGGGAACGGGTCGGGATTATTCCGGGCTTGGAATCGATTTTATTTGAGTCCGATGCCGGCGGACCCGGCCGCGGACCGGCGATTTCAGTAGAACTCAGCCACAAAAACATTGATCTGCTGGAAAAAGCCGCTGCCGACGTTGCCCAGGCCCTGGGTTTTTATCCGATTGTAAAAGATATCGATGATGGTTTCGCGCCCGGTAAACAGCAAATCGATTTTCAGATCAAGCCAGAAGCCCGCAGTATCGGATTAAGGTCTAAGGAAGTGGCCCGGCAGATCCGGCATGCATATTACGGGGCCGAGGCCCTGCGGCAGCAGCGGGGACGAAATGAAGTTAAAGTCATGGTCAGACTTCCCAAAGACGAACGGGTTTTCGAGTATGATCTTGAAGAAATGATATTGCGGACGCCAACCGGCAGTGAGATTCCCTTGCGCTATGCCGTGACCATTAACCGGGGACGGGCCTATACCGACATATCTCGCCGGGACGGCCGCCGCATGGTGAACGTGACGGCCGATGTTCGGCCTCGAAGCAAGGCCGGCCAGGTGTTGCAGTCGCTCAAGTCTGAAACCCTGCCGACATTACAAAAGAAATATCCTGGTTTGACCTTTAGTTTTGAAGGCCGTCAGGCCGAACGGCGGGAAAGCATGCAGAGTCTGATGCGAGGCCTTTTGACGGCCCTTTTGGTCATTTTTGCCATGTTGGCAGTTCCATTGAACAGCTATATTCAGCCCGTAATTATTATGTCGGCCATTCCCTTCGGCATCGTGGGGGCCGTTATCGGACATTTGATCATGGGATACAGCCTGAGTGTGCTCAGCATGTTCGGCGTAGTGGCGCTGTGCGGGGTAGTCGTCAACGATTCCTTGGTGCTGATCGATTTTGCCAATCGCAAAGAACGAACCGGAATGAGCAGCCGCGACGCGGTTCATCAGGCGGGCATTCACCGGTTTCGACCGGTTATTTTGACCACCCTGACAACTTTCGGCGGCCTGTCGCCGATGATCTTTGAAACATCCCGCCAGGCCCGGTTTTTGATTCCCATGGCGGTTTCTTTAGGGTACGGCATACTGTTTGCGACGTTGATAACCCTGGTTCTGGTGCCGTCGCTTTATCTTATTGTCGAAGATATCAAGCAATTGATCAGAACGAGACTCGCTCCCGATATCAAGTTCCGGCAAGAAGGGAGACCGTAGAGAGCTTCAAACGTTATGCTTCTTTTATAATCCTGGATATAGCGGCAATCTTTTTAAGCGTATCTTCCAGGTTTATGGTCAGCAGGCTCTGATCTTTTACAAGGATTCTTCCTGCAACGATAACATCCCGAATATCCGAACCCTGAACCGTATAAATAATATGGGATACAGGGTTATACATGGGAACGAGGTGGGGCTTTTCGGTATCGACAATAATGACATCCGCCTGTTTGCCTGCTTCGAGGGAGCCGATATCCTTATCAAGGCCTATGGCTTTTGCGCCATCTATTGTCGCCATTTTCAGTACGGTCCGGGCATCCATAACCGTGGGATCGAGAAGATTCACCTTATGAAGCTTTGCCGCGGTGTCCATTTCCCGGAAAAGATCCAAATCATTGTTGCTGGCACACCCGTCCGTACCAAGACCTACTGTCACGCCTGCGTTCAATAGACTCGGAACCGGTGCAATGCCTGAGGCAAGCTTCATATTGCTCTGGGGGTTATGGGAAACCTTTGACCGGCGTTTTGCGATGATTTCGATGTCATCATCATCCAGCCATATGCCGTGAACAATCAGCGTATTTTCATCCAGGATGCCGATTCTATCCAGGTACTTCACCGGAGTCGTGTGCTGTTCGGTCTGAATCCGTACATATTCGCTTTTGGTTTCAGCCGCATGTATCTGGAAAAGAAGTGCTTTTGAATCAGAGGCGACCTTGGCCTTTTTTAGTGTATCTTCAGAACATGTATACGGAGAATGGCAAAATATTGAGGGGGTTATTAAAGGAGATACTTCCTGCCATTTGTCAACAAACCTCACCGCGTTCTTGATATTGTCTGACGGATCAGGCACACCCGGTGCAGGAAAATCGATAACCCCCTGTCCCAATACTCCCCTGATTCCTGATTTATAAACCGCCGATGCAACGTCATCTTCGAAAAAATATCCGTCACAGCAGGTCGTTGTTCCCGAGAGCATCATTTCCGCGCAAGCCACAAGTGTTCCAAGACGGACCGTTTCGGGGGTTAAATATTTGGCCTCGCAGGGAAAGATAAATTCATCCAGCCATAGAGCCAGAGGAAGGTCATCGGCAAGCCCTCTGAACAATGTCATGGGTAGATGAGTATGGGTATTTACCAGACCGGGCATAATGATGCCGCCGTTCGCATCAATTATTTCTTTTGCCTCAGGCAGAGGCTTGTCATCGGCCCGTGCTTCAATCCTGTGGATCGTTCCTTTGCTTATACAAACCACGCCGTTTTCAATGATGTCAAAATCAGAATTAACCGTGATAATGATACCGTTATGTATGACAATGTCAAAAACCATTTGTTTCCCTTAAAGGTCGTCTTTAAAAATTTTGATTTCGTATTGTAACAGAATATATTTCTGAATTCCCCTATAACACTTCATGATACAATCCTATTTTATTGTCAAGATCGCTTGACGAATATGAACACTCCGGGTAAAAAAACAGTACGGATGCCGAGCGGATTAAGACAAAACAAATATCGCCGGGAGGATAAATCATGAAGCAGGCAGATATTATCATAAAAAATGGCACTATTTTGACGTTGGATTCGGAAAATTCTATTTTTGAAAACGGCTTTTTATGTATTCGTGGCGACAGTATTTCCAAAATCGGGACCGGAAACCCCACGTCGTTTAAAGCCGAAAAGATTATAGATGCCGGGGGCGGTCTGATTCTTCCCGGCCTGGTGAACTGTCATACCCACGCAGCCATGAGCCTTTTTCGGGGGCTTGCCGATGACCTTCCTCTCATGGAATGGTTAAACAACTACATCTTTCCGGCAGAACGCAAGATGGATGCGGAATTTGTTTACACCGGGACCCTGCTTGCCCTTGCAGAAATGATCATGTCCGGCACAACCACATTCTGTGACATGTATCTGTTTGAAGACCAGGTGGCCAAGGCGGCTCGAAAAGCCGGGGTAAGATGTCTGGTGGGAGAAGTCTTGTACGATTTTCCCTCGCCAAATTACGGACCCGTGGAAAAAGGTCTGGAGTATACCGAATCGTTGATTCAAAAATGGCGAAATGATCCCCTTGTATCAATTGCCGTAGAGCCTCATTCCCTTTTTACCTGCAGCCCGGAACTCCTTACCGCGTCTAATAAACTGGCTTTAAAATATAATGTGCCGCTGATTATCCATGTGGCAGAGACATTAGCTGAAGTTGATGAAATAAAAGAAAAATATGGGAAAACACCGGTGAAGCATCTTGATTCACTAGGGCTTTTAGGACCTCACCTGATCGCAGATCATTGCGTTCATATTGAGGATGCGGATATAAAAACAATGGCCGTACACGGGGTAAACGTCGTTCATAATCCGGAAAGCAATATGAAGCTGGCATCCGGTATTGCCCCGATTCCCCAAATGCTTTCACAGGGCTTGACCGTAGGATTAGGGACGGATGGTTGTGCTTCCAATAACAACCTGGACCTTTTTTCAGAGATGGATACGGCTGCCAAACTTCACAAGGTGAACACCTTTGATCCTACCGTCATGGATGCTCTTTCTGTGTTGAAAATGGCAACGATCCAAGGGGCAAGGGTGTTGGGGCTTCAGAATGTTACCGGTTCTTTAGAAGTCGGGAAAAAGGCGGATGTCATTGTGATAGACACTCATAAACCGCATCTTACCCCCATGTATAATGCAACATCTCACTTGGTCTATGCTGCCAG
>MAXL01000529.1 GCA_001751005.1 Desulfobacterales bacterium S5133MH16 | reverse complement strand
TTATATTGACCAGGTGTGCAAAACTCAAAGATAGGCTCAACAACAGCCCGATTGTACCAGCTTCGATCAAAGAGAACGACTTCACCGCCTCGAGGGAGCTGTGCAATGTATTTCTGAAAAAACCACTGTGTTTTCTCATGCTCGGTCGGCTTACCCAGGGCAACGATCCGGTAATGCTTTTCGTTCATATAACGGGTAACCCGGCGAATGGTACCGCCTTTGCCTGCAGCATCCCGTCCTTCAAATAGAATAACCATCGTGCGATTATTGTTTTCCAGCCATTTCTGCATCCTGATCAGCTCTGCCTGATATGGTTTGAGTGCCTCCTCCCGGTGATAGCGACGGATCGCCTTCTTCTGAAATGTATTCAGATTTGGTGCACCTCCCTTCAACTGCTGATACTCTTTCAGGAGACCTTTCAGCTCGACCTCCTTATTTTTTAATAAGACAGTTTCCGGATTTTTCGTTTTTTTCTTAACCACTTTTCGTATTACCTTGCTGCTCTTTGCTTTCTTTGCAACGACATCAGCCTGCTTTTTCATTCCGGGCTTGGCAGAGGAAGATTTTGCTGCAACCTCCTTTTTTTCCTTATCTTTAACAGCAGTTGGTTTCTTAGTGGGACGACTACTTTTTTTTTCTGCCATGACTTTTTCTCCTATTGATCACTTATTAAAACCATATGCCACAAGGAAGATCCTGTACATGATGGTTTTCCCGGAAAGCCTTTCTGTTAATGATAAATAATCCTCTATTATGACCTCAATGTCAATACTGGAAAAAAATATGGGAAACACGTAGCAGAATACCGTATTTTTTGAAAACAAGGATACGACAGAATATCAATCCAATACAGGCCCTTCACTCTTAGTTATTCCCTGCATCAGATGTAGTTGTTCAGTCTTGATCTGACATAATTCTCAACGTGATGATATTCAATCCGACAAGCTGCGTATCCATCTGAAATTATCTGGTTGTTTGCCTATGACTGGTTGAGATTACAATCTCCACCTCTTTTTAGTGCAACAAACAACTGTTCGTTTTCCTGGAATCTGAACACAGAAAAACGGAATAACCGACGACAACTATATTTGATAGTGTTTATCGATAATCTCGAAAGCATCTCTAAATAAAAGATAAAAGTGAAATATCATATAATGGAATAAATTTTGCATTATATGATAAACAGAAGAAAAAAAACCTGCTCACAATACTCTGGAAACATAAAAGCAGGCTGTTCTGTGCCTGCTTTTATATGAGCTTAATTCATGCTACAGAATCATACCTTGGAACATCGAAAGCATAAAAGGCAAGAACTCCCCAAAGCCATAGCGTTAAGTCCAGGCAATGCCTGTGTACTTATCAATATAAGCAGAAGTGGTCTTTTGTTTAAATCATTAAGTCCGGTGGCATGGCCTGCAAAATGGTCGTTGGATATCATCACTGTGAAAAGAGAGTTCGATATTGAAGATTGTCCCGTTGAGTTAGTCTGGACGAAAAAGGATGATAAGTTAATTGGTTCATCCACGAGGATGCAAACTGTAGGTGTTAAATTTGGTGACCTAAATCTATCACAGGGAACTAAGCTATACTATTTATTGTCAAATTTCAATTATACCTTCTCTGTAAACCTCTTTCGTGAAAGTCTTCTTATATAGGGTGCCTTAAATAATTAGATTTTTCGTTCAAGGTCAGGGAACAGGAAAATTATAAAACGTAGCATATTAGTCATATGTGAGCATTTTTCATTTTACTGTGACACAGAGATCGTCGAATGATCAGATAAGCGGAGACTTCGAGTCGTCCCACTGGGCGAAAAAGCAATTATTCAAGGTGGCCTATAGACAGATGTCCTGTACACAGCTGAAAGAAAGATCAACTCTTTTTTTGCTCTCTGGTGCCTGAGAAGTTCAGGCGGTCTTCTGTACAAATCTTAACCAGACGTTTGCCTGCCTTGATTTCCCCTTATTACTGCACACGTAAAGAACAGGTTGTCGGATTTGATCTCGTTTTTGTACAATCAATATCGTAGCCATTCACCTTTTTCTCATCCCCCCATATAGCAGACAACCACCCTTCTTGCTTTTTTGCTGTATTTGTTACCCTCAGATCTGCTAAAATAAAGATAGATCTAAACCCAAGGGAGGAGGTGTCATATTACTCTTCACGCCCCGTACAAACCCCTCATGCACAGGCGGAACATATTCTTTTTCCTGCTGATCTGGCTTGTGATCCTCAGCGGTTGGTCTGCTTTCTCACAGGACATCGGCCCGAAAACCGCTGTGGTTATTGAAATCAAGGGCGCCATAGGTCCGGCGGTTTCTGATTATTTCGAGCGGACTCTCGAAAAGGCCAAAGAGTCCAAAGCTGCTATGGTCATCCTGCAGATGGACACTCCCGGTGGCTTTGACCATTCCATGCGCGATATCATCAAAAACATTCTCACCTCTCCCGTTCCGGTGGTCTCATATGTTGCTCCCGGTGGATCGCGGGCAGCAAGCGCTGGTACTTATATTCTCTCCGCCAGCCATGTTGCCGCCATGGCACCAACCACCAACCTGGGTGCCGCGACTCCGATACGGATTGGCGGCTTACCGGGTATGCCGGAAGAGGAACCGA
>MAXL01000528.1 GCA_001751005.1 Desulfobacterales bacterium S5133MH16 | reverse complement strand
CGTCCGCGGGATTTCAGGGCCATCAATAAGTAAATACCTTAATCAACTACTTGATGTTATGACTTTTTTTTACGGAATAACGCTTTTAGGAACCCTTCTCTTCTCGTCTTTATTTGAACATACGGTCCTTTCTCTTTATAAATTTCATCAATACCATCTGGAACGATAACTTTCCTTTCCTTACCAAAAACTTTAAGTATCGTGTCAAAAATATTCTCTGGAGGTAGTTTGATAGTCATAAATATGACCCTTTAAAACTGGCTGAATTGAATAACTTTGTTTTAGTGGAGTAGATTGATATTTATTCACCTACAGTTTGACAATTTATCTTTACATATTACATATCCGCCATATAATTTTCCTTTTCAGCTTCTCTTTTCTCTTATCATCTTGAGGGATTCTTCACTGTTCAGGACGTTGTGACTCAAGCATCATAGGGGCTACCCAGGAGTTTTCAGGGTCGGGGACCTGTTTGACGAAACCCTGCAGTTCCCTGAGCCGTTTTGACTCGCCAATTATATTACGAATACGTTCATGAATCATGTCTTGAATTTCCTGTTTCGTCATACCGATCAATTCCTCATTTTTCACCCCCAGAACCAATAGGTGTTTCTGGTCAAGGCCGAGGTTTTTCTTGAATAGATCCAGCTGAAGTTCGTTTTCTTTCATTATGGTCAGCTTCATTATGTAAAGGCCGATAAAGGCGACGGCAAGAGATGCCAGCCATATAGCTGACATCAGCGGCATATTAAGATATCCAGCCATGCCGGGATCGATTTTCAGCAATGGTACAACGCCAGCCATTATTGCAAATTTAAATATAACACAAAATAAAATTACCATGAGCAGGTTTAATGTCAGTTGTCTTCCTTTTTGATGGAAGGGCATAAACAGGTTTCGGAAGTTTATGAGAACCAATAACTCTACAAGAAACGCATACAGCAGCCCGTATCCTTCAAAAGGACTTATGAGAATAACATTCGCAATAGCGAAAACGCCTAAAAATGTTCCCGATAGGGCAAGTAGCGAACCGGTGGCTGACCATCCGTGAAACTTGACTTCCCGTCCCATGACAACCAGATACATCACAGCGAGGACAAAATTCACTATTACGCCGGCATGCCATTTAAGTTGAATACTTCCTGCCGTTTCTGGAGAAATCAATAGCGACAGAAAAAATGAGATCGACAGGAGCATTAAGGCAAGAGATTTATGAGCAGTCAGTTTCTCACGCATGACATTTCCTCATTTCAACCAGGTAGTCGAAACAAAACCGGGCCTATTTCGTTTCAATTTCATTCTGCGAATTCCATTTTTGACAGCACCGAGGTCTCCTTTCAACCACTTAAGCCATTCACCAGCTGGACCATCTAAAGGAAATTTATTTGATTCAAGTGAATGGAAAACTGCTTGAACAGCTTGGGAATCATCCAGCCCGGCAGTTGCCCATCTTGCTTTGCAATACATCGCCACTATAAAAAGATTTCCATTATCGGCATCTTTCCAAAAGCCTTTTGGATCATTTATCTGATACCTTATGATCTGTTTCAGAAAATCGTAGACTATAAGGGCATCTTTATAGAAAGCCTCCAGTGACCTGCCGTCTTTTCCCATGACGAAGTTATCGTCATCATGGATCAGGAATATCTCTTTATGAACGAACAGATAGAGGATGATATCACGGGCCATGTATGCAAAGAAAAGTGTATCGACGCTAATATCGTTGTGTGATCTTACCTCATCCAGGAAAGGCTGTATTTTTTCCCGTAAATCCTCATAGTGAATCATATCCTCTCCAGTGACATACTTTTTAAGTACTGAGTATGTCTTGAATCCGATAATCATCCTTTTTGCATTTATTTTTTCATTAATGGAGCCAAGTTCAGCTATGCAAGATGTCACATCCTTGCCGGACTTCATATCGTCGAGTACTTTTTTGAAAAATTTGCTGTTTTCAGTTAGCTGCCAGTGTTTTTCAACCCCAGTCTCGATTTGACGATCGGCTTGCTGAACCGTTTCAGTGGCAATAAACACCAGGATGTAGACAGCGATTGAAATGGTCACAACTGTGACGGCCAAGTAAAACCATTTGCGGGGTCTATTTCTATTGGCCGGTTCGCTTATATCGTCATCCGGTACCGAATCCCCTGTACTCAAATTATTATCATCTGCCATCAAACATCTTCCCCGAAAAAACCATCCCGATTTTTTAAATTATTGTTGATTTCTTTGCCTTTTCTCACACCTTGCTGCAGTAATAATTTCATATCCACAACAATCAACAACACCCAGAGCAGGATGTCATCCACCCAGCCTATAGGCCCGAGTACGTCAGGGATCAAATCAATGGGTGAAATTGAATAGACAATTGTCCCAATAAGGAAAATTATCGAAAGAAAGAGTCGCACACCAAGTGGCATCCGCCCGCGGGTTCCTTTTGTTACAAGGGGAGAAGATATATCCTTTTTTTCCTGCATTTCGATCCCTTTGAATTGTGCGAATTTATTCGGGGTCAAAAACGAAAACGTTTTTCAGTGGCAAGGCCCTGCCCTTCCAACTGAAACGTCTTGTTGGGTGCAATCTATTTTTCCCAATCAACTTCTCTTGGTTCAGTGAGAAGTTTGATACCAGTTAAAATTTCGGAAATACGAATTATAGACAACGTTCCGATTTTCTCGGATAAATCGCTTTTATTCACGGTGAAGATCTTGGAAATATTCACAACACTTTTTTTAGCTAAGTTGGCCTCACCTTTGCTCAAGGTCACATTACCGGGGGCTTTAGATCTCTTAAGATTTGATGTTAACGTGCAGACTACAACAGTATTGATACGGCTTCGATTGAAAAGATTGTTTTGAATAACAACATGGGGATG
>MAXL01000527.1 GCA_001751005.1 Desulfobacterales bacterium S5133MH16 | reverse complement strand
GTGTGTTTTCTCATGAATTGTTACCCATCCAACAACCAACCATGAAAGGAGGGAACATGAAAACTAAAACACGTTCTATCGAGCAGATTATAGAAGAGCAGGTGCGAAGATGGCAGATTACGCGTACGGAAGAAAAAAAAGAGGAAGAACCTATTTCTGTCGTAACCTTTTCCAGAGAGCACGGAAGTGGGGGAGACATTTTGGCCGAGCGTCTTGCCGAAAAACTGGGATATGAATTATTCCACCAGGAAGTCCTCCATAATATGGCTGAAAGTGCCCGTGTAAGTGTTCAATTCCTTGAAACCTTGGACGAAAAAGGTGTTTCAGTACTCGAAGAATGGATATCCTCACTTGTAGACAGGCGACATCTATGGCCGGATCAGTATCTCCAGCATCTAATGAAAATTATCGGAACCATCGGCAAACACGGCCAGGCTGTTATCATAGGCAGGGGTTCCAATTTTGTTCTGCCTCCTGACAAAAGACTCAGCATTCGAGTAATAGAGCCTATGGAAGAGAGAATACAAAATTTATCCAAAGAACTCGGAATTACTATTGAAGAAGCAAAACAAAGGATCATAAAAACAGAATCAGATCGCAAAGCGTTTATAAAAAAATACTTTCATGCCGATATCACGGACATCTTTCATTACGATCTTATCATCAATACCGAAAACTTGAGTATCGACGACGCCATAAACGCCATCAACGGAGTCTTGAAATAAGTAACCCAAGGTGTAAAAAATGCCGAGATTTTTTTAAAGTTCTCGGCATTTTTCATAAGAAATGCGGGTCAGCCATATTTTGTATTAAATTCATCTATGATGAATAAAAACTCTTCAGGCAATCTTTTCCTGACATTTAATATACCAGAACTTATTGAGAAGTTACAAGTTCGAGGCGGAATTATTGGGTTATAAGACGATCCAGGATCAGCCCGTGAAAATGGCCCTGGTCCGGCGATGCAAAAAGCCATCCCAGATGAGTTAGGCACTTGATGCAAACGGCAATTCTCCAGCTAAAGCCCGAAAACCAGCTAAAATCCGTCGAGACCGGACCCGCATGACCGCATCCCTTAACGGTTCTGAAACACCCTATCTCAAAAACAATTCCGTGAGGGTTGGCAAACGTGTGCCGGTGAGATCCCCGGACTTCTATGCGCTCGGCCGGAGTTGTTATCATGTTATGGCATTGGCGACAAAAAATGTATTCCTCTTGGTCCGACAGGTTATCTTCGGTTTCATCCTCAACAAAGCTGTTAAGCATTTCATCGCTCTGTTTCTCAGGCGGCACACGAAAAAGATGGGGAAAACCTATAGTATCCGGTATCATTCTCTGCCTTCTTTCTGATCAGACAAATAGGGCCTCTGGGATTATCCTTTTTACGAGACCGTCAATTTTAGGTTACATTGTTTCCGGACAAATTTCAACATGGAGCAATCTTTTTTTGAATGGTCATCATGCCCGGCAATTTTTAAAAGAGTCTTTCTTTGTAATATTCAAATCAAACGCCAATGGAAAACGCTCTTGAATATCTTTCAATTTCATAGTATATTTTACAAGTGTTGAGTTTGCCGTTATACCTAAAAGCTGATTTTAGATTATCGTTTAAGATGCCTTCGAAATTTTTTGTCCGGGTTTTAGAAATACAGGGGCAATTTGAGATATGAACACACCGACAATAGTGGTTGCGGTATTGACGCTCTGGCTGGTGATGGGATTGGGTTTTTTGGCTGAGTATGTCACCGCACGTAAAAAAGGGAAGACCCCATATGAAGCCTGGACCTCATATGAAGGATTGTTGTTTATTTTAAGCGTGGTTGTACCTTTGATAATCTTAGTTCATAAATCTTTGCTTGGCTGATCATCCAATAAAATTCTTATCAACATCCTAACCCTGACAAGCCGGAACCAAAAAAGATCGGTTTTATTTTTCCCACGAAGATCACGAAGGAAAAGAAGAATAAAATATATAACCTTCGTGATCTTCGTGTACTTCGTGGTGTGATCAAACTTTTTTTGCCACAAAATGCACAAAATTTACAATTAAGACGCTATTCTATCCCGGAATCAGGTAATTCCAGGATCCGGGAGGTTTCTTCTGAAGGCAGCTCCTCCACAGCGCGTAGTTTCCGTTCCATTGCTCGACTTCGTACTCCGGTCTGTTCTATGGTGTTAGAGGCCGTATTTAACTGCCTTTTTACCGTTTTTAGAACATGGCCGAATTTCCCAAATTCCGTCTTGACTGCGGCAAGGACTTTCCAGACCTCACTCGATCGCTTCTCAATGGCCAATGTACGAAAGCCAATGCGTAAACTACTCAGGATTGCCGAAAGCGTAGTTGGTCCGGCAACAACAATGCGGTAATCCTGCTGAATCTTTTCGACCTGGCCCGGTTGACGAAGGACTTCCGCATAGAGTCCCTCCGTGGGCAGAAACATAATTGCAAAGTCAGTGGTGGCCGGAGGGTTGAGATACTTATCCCGGATTTTTTTTGCAGAGCTGTGAACCGAGCGTAGGAGTGCCGCAGTCGCTTTTTGCACAGCATCCCCGTCAGCAGTATCGGCGGCCTCCACAAGCTTCAGATAGTCCTCCTGAGGAAACTTTGAGTCAATGGGCATCCAGACGCAAGATTCCGGATCGTCGTCTTGACCGGGCAGGCGAATGGCATACTCAACACTTTCCTGGGAATCCCCCCGGGTACGAACGTTTTTGTCATATTGATCCGGAGTTAAAATTTGCTCTAAAAGTGCGCCCAGTTGAACCTCTCCCCAGGTACCCCGCGCTTTAACGTTGGTCAGAACCCTCTTTAGATCACCAACCCCTGTTGCCAGATTCTGCATTTCTCCAAGGCCGTGCTGTACGGCCTCAAGGCGTTCGCTGACAAGTTTAAAGGATTGGCTAAGTCGCTTTTCAAGCGTAATTTGCAGTTTCTCGTCAACCGTCTCTCGCATCTGATCGAGTTTTCTCTCATTACTCTCCTGAAGATGCTTTAATTGTGTGTCAATCGTACTTCGCAGTTTTTCGATTCCCGTCCGGTTGGATTCCGTGAGTTCCTGGATTCGCCGGGCGATTGAGTTGAGTTGATCGTTTTGTGATTTGCCCATTTCACCGATAGTTCTGACCATTGTGTCCATGGACAACTTCTGACCTGCAGAAACTTCTTCTCTAAGATCTTTTGCAGCTTTTGCTGATTCTTCGCGTCCCAAACGCAGTTCCTCGCGAACCGCCTCTT
>MAXL01000526.1 GCA_001751005.1 Desulfobacterales bacterium S5133MH16 | reverse complement strand
CGACCGGACTGTCGGCATCGATAACCCCGGTTGTATTTTTACCCTTGTGATTTATTGCTGAGTATTCGTAAACCGGCATAAGAAAACTTTATCAGAATAACGCTCCGGGCACAAGATCTCTCAATCGATGAGTGAACGCACTGTTTTCAACTATCGAAATAAGGCAATTTTCTTACACCATGCCTCAAGAATTTACACTGGAGTCAAACCGGCTAAAATAAAAGAGCGGTTGGATCTTAGACCCACCGCCCTTTTTTTATTTTATCTGCCTAAAAAATTTATTAAATTTTTGAGAAAACCCGTAAAATTCAGAGTTACAAAAAGCGGGCTAAAAAAATCGAGCCGCTGAATCTATTCATCGCAATTATAATAGTTTCCGAAAATAACCTGCAACCCACTTGTTGTGGTAAACGACCCGCCCGCACGGTTCCTTCCGTGAAAATGTACTATAATGTCATAGAAAGCGCCGTCCCTCGGCGTATCATTCCTAAGGCTTTTTTCCTGGAATTCGTTTTTGGTATTTACCGGAATCAGGATAAAGCTTCTCTCAGCCGTTGTAAAGTCTTTGGATAAAACCATCTGAGTAACGAACGATCTGCTACCCAGGCTAACTAGCGGGGGTGGGTAAAAGTGGCCGCCCCCCCCTTTGGGACTTGCCACGGGGACGTATTCGACCGTATAGTTATCGATAATATACGTTTCATCCGCACCGGGCGGGCAAGTCGGGCAGTAAAATATATAGTAAAAGGTAGCTTTCCCCAAGGTGTCATAATACGGTTCCGCTGTTACTTCTTCAATCTCGGCACTTGCTTCCTCCGGGTTTTCCGGAACGACCGGATCTTCAGGAACGACCGGATCTTCAGGAACTAGCAGGTCGGGCGGCGGCGCGTCAGGGGTTCCGCATGTACCCCGCTTTACATCAATCGTAAGCGTCGGATCGGATGATGAGTCCCCGTCATCATGCGCGGTTAACTCTACGGCGATGACTTCTTCTGTGCTTTCAAGACCGGATTCATCCCCGCCGCAACCGGTAAATACGATAAAAACAGAAACCAATATTGCAGATCCGAGCCAATAAAATACTTTCTTTAACATGGAGCTACTCCTTCTTATCTGATCTCAAACCCATGGGTTTAGTCAAGGTTGTGACGTCCCTTTGCTCCAGTCGCCTGATCTTTGGTGTGATGAAGATTAACAACTCTTCTTTCTTATTTGATGTCATCTTTGTTTTAAATAGAAAACCCAAGACCGGTATGTCTGATAGCCAGGGGATTCCAGTTTCTTCGTCTCGTTCGGTCGTTTTATTTATTCCACCGATAACAAGGGTATCGTTGTTGTTCATTAAAAACCTGGTTTTCGCTTCCTTGGTGTTAATGACTGGAACCCCTTCGAAGAAATCAAACACATCGTCTTTTATCACATGCAACTCTATCGAGATTCTCTCATCGGGTGTGATATGGGGTATTACAGTCAGTCTTAAGTCGATTTCTTTAAATTTAACGGTTCGCCCCCCGGATTCAGACTCTTCAAAGTAAGGAAATTCCAATCCCTGGACGATAATCGCTTCCTCATTATCAAGGGTCAGTACCCTTGGTGCTGAAATAATTTTGGCGTCGCCGTTATCCTCCATTGCCATCAATTTAGCATCTAACAGGAAAGGCGTCCCTGCGATCTTGGTAAAATTAAAGCCGAAAGTGGGTAGCCCGGGTGTGACCGGCAAATTCTGTGCAATATTCCATCCGCGGGTCCCCCCCCAGGTATCGAATCCTCTCTGGGGTCCAATCCCCGCCCGGGGACTATCACCTTGAATCCCACCAGCCATATCCCAGTTGATTCCGATTTCTCTGCTGAAATTAATATCCGTTTCGACGATACGTGCTTCGATCAGCACCTGTGGAGTTACCTTGTCAATGCTCTTGACAATTTCTCGAGCCCGCTCGATAGTACTTTCCACATCAGTTAAGATTATCAAATTATTTCTAGCGTCTACAGAAAGGGAACCCCGACCTGATCCATCTAAATTTTTAGTTAGAATTGCCTCTATATGGGGCTTAATCTCTTTTCCAGCATCGGCATAATTTACCTGAATATACTCGGTTTTCAGAGGTGCCTGCATCGCGACATTTCGCGCAGCCTTTAGCTTTTCCGCCTCATTATCCGACTCTTTTTTAAGCGACGACAATGTCGCGATACGAATAATGTTTCCCTCTTGCCTTTTATCGAGCTGGTTCATTTTCAGCACCAGATCAAGCACCCGGTCCCAGGGAACCGGATTATCCAAACTCAGGGTCACTCTGCCTTCAACATCCTTATCAATGGCGAAATTTTCCCCGCTGATATCCGCCAGGATCCTGAATACATTGTGAATATCCGTGTTATAGAAATCAAGCGCGATCTTTTCGCCGGTATATTCAGGGCCTTTTTTTCCAACTTCGGCTTTCTCTTTTGGGACGTTTTCTTTCCCACTGGCTTCTACCGTGGCAGGGGGTTCAGGCTTTTTTTCTTTTTTGGCAATCCCGGCTTCGGGAAGATCGAACAGGATGTACAGGTAGCCATCATCCTGCTTGACAAGATACGGAACGGTTTCGCGCAAACGAATATCGATCTGGGCTTCATCCGGCTGGCTTGTTTGCATAACGGGTACAATAGCTGTCACCACACCGTTTTGCGAGCCGGGGTTTTGCGTGGGCAGGCCCCCCTCGGGCAGATCACAATTCAGCAGAAACAACCGCAGCCAGCGGGGACTGACCCGCTTGATTTTATACTGCACTCGTTTGGATGTTGCCACAACTACTTGTGATTTACCGTTTATTTCCCCTTGATATTCAATATTCCGAATACTTGCCCGATCCTTAGAAATGGGCACTGAAGTTTTGGCCTGTTTGTTCTCGCTTGCGGCCACCGACGATGCGGCGGCTTTTCCCTCTGTTCCAACGACCGATTTTTGGAGGCCAATATCCAATATCTTTTCATCTTGCTTAACCGTGTAAGATGCATCCGTCGCCAGTTTGATCTCAAGACGCGTGGTATGCCCAGTTTCGGTCAGTTCGGTTAACTCGATCTCAGGAATTAGCCCACCGGCCACCGTATTGATTGGCATTTTAACATCCACGACCGTGTCCGGAAAATAAAAAATCACAGCGGGTGGATTGGGCTGTTTAACTGCCGAATAAACCAATTTTTCGGTCCCTGTCACCAGGACATGCGCTTCTCCGGCAGTCTCATTCATCACAACCTGGGTGATCCGTTTATCCTGGGACGTTTGGAGAGTGCTTGATTGTTCAACCTTCTGCGAGTCTGTTGTGGCACACCCCCCCGCAATGACTGCCCCATAAACGAAAGCAAACAGGAAACCGAAGAAAACACCGCGTTTTGTACGAAGCTCTTTCATTAGCCCTACTCTCCAGAGAATTGTCGTAGTTTGAGTTCTCGCTCTATGGTGACTAGTTTTCCTACCGCATCCTCGGACGTTTCGGTAATAATTATCCGATCTTTTAGTATTTTACTTATTTTCCCGCCGTCCAAACCGATAAAAGTACCTTTATTAACAATATATCCCTTACCGCCCGATTCTTCAACCATTGCTTTAGGGCGCCCTTTGCTATTAATAACAGCAGTGAGTTTTAGCTGCGTTAAATCAATCTTCTCCAACGGGGTCTGCGGCACTCGCTTTTTTCTTTTGGGCACATCATCTGAATCCGTATTTTGTGCCTCGGTTTTCTCTTCTCTTATCAGGGGCGAGAAAGGATCAATATTACCTTTATACTCATATATCTCAATCTGATTTTTTGAAGCCAACAGGGTAGCGGCTGGATCATCCGAATTCGATACATTCTCCGGGGCCGTTTCTTCCTTCGCCGGAGCTACCGACTTTCCGGATGTATTCTGGTCAGAGACCAACTGTTGGGATTTTCCGGCCTCGGATGATTCTGAGGCAATCTTCCGACGAACAACCTGCGGATTAGTCATCTGGCTGGAATCTCCACAGCCCCATAACAATATGACTGCCGCTAACAAGCCAACTAGTCGGTAATATAGGTTCATTTCTTCTCTTTTTCTTTTCCCTTTTCTTCTGGTTTGGATTCAACGAACTTATATGTGACTGCTTTGCAGGATGTTTCCAGCGGTTCACCGGCTTTCTTGGGCGCCATCGTGATATCTCGAATATTTACGATACGCGGCAACGCTGCTACCGCTTCGAAAAAATGCGCCACATCGTGGTAACCACCTTT
>MAXL01000525.1 GCA_001751005.1 Desulfobacterales bacterium S5133MH16 | reverse complement strand
GACAAGATTGCACGCAAATCCGATAACCCGTCCATTACCCGTGATGTTTCCGGAGAGGGGGTTCAGCAGGCATTATTGAAGATTATAGAAGGAACCACCGCCAGTGTACCGCCCAAAGGAGGACGAAAACATCCGCAGCAGGATTTTGTCAAGGTTGACACCTCTAACATACTTTTTATTTGTGGTGGAACCTTTACCGGGCTCGAGCAGATTATTCAGCGGCGTTTGGGCTCCAAAATCATGGGCTTTGGCGCCAAAATCTTAAAGCAGGAAGAAAAAAGTATCGGTGAAACCCTGCAGATGGTTCAGCCCGAGGATCTGATCAAATACGGTTTGATTCCTGAATTTCTGGGTCGTCTGCCTGTTATTGCAACCCTTGGTGAATTGAATGAGCTTGCTTTGATAAGAATACTCAAGGAGCCGAAAAATGCCCTTATAAAACAGTTTTCAAAACTGATGGAAATGGAAGGTGTGAACTTAAGATTTACAGATAGCGCCCTTTCAGCCATTGCCAAAGAGGCATCGAAAAGAAAATCCGGCGCCAGAGGTCTTCGCTCCATTATAGAAAGCTCCATGATAGATATTATGTATGAAATTCCTTCTATGGAGAATGTAAAGGAATGTGTTATCGGAGAAGATACGGTGATAAATAAAGAGGATCCCATTCTCTTATTCGAGCAACCCAGAAAACAAGCACAAGACAGCTGATTAGAGGTATAATATATTACGATGATTAACTTGCCGAAATTTTTTAAGGATAATGATTGCGAATCGCCGGAATTATTGCTTCCGTTACTTCCGCTTAGAGATATAGTCGTATTTCCACACATGGTTGCCCCCCTTTTTGTGGGACGTTCAAAATCTGTGAAAGCCCTTTCCGATGCGATGAACAACGATAAAAGAGTTTTTCTTTCCACTCAAAAAAAGGCGGGTACTGACAACCCTACAGAAAAAGACATCAGCCAGATCGGGACCATTGCAAAGATACTGCAGCTTCTTCGGCTTCCGGACGGTACGGTAAAAGCTCTGATTGAAGGAAAATCCAGGGCTTCTATTGTTCGTTTTATCAGGAACCCGGACTTTTTGCAGGTGGCGCTGAAACCGATCCATGACACTGAAATATTGCCTGCCGAGGGCGAGGCTCTGATCAGGGCTATTCATGATAGTTTCGATGAATATGCTAAAGCAAACAAAAACATCTCAAAAGATCTCGTGAAAACTGTTTCTGCCATCTCAGATCCTTCAAAATTGGCTGATACGGTGGCGGCCCATTTTTCTTTTAAAATAGATGATAAACAGCGTCTGTTGGAAACGGTTGTTATGGAAGAGCGGCTGTCTCTTCTGTTAAGCTTCATAAAGATGGAAATCGATATTTTCAAGATGGATCAGAGGATAAAAAACCGTGTCAAGAAACAGATGGAAAAAACACAGAAGAATTACTATTTGAATGAACAGATGCGGGCAATCAAACAGGAGATCGGAACGGAGGATGAAAATAGAAACGAGCTGAACGATCTTGAAAAGCGAATCAAGCGCAAACGGATGTCAAAGGAAGCCGCAGCCAAGGTCAGACAAGAGTTCAAAAAGCTTAAGATGATGACCCCTATGTCCGCCGAAGCAACGGTGGTTCGAGGCTATATTGATTGGTTGATCAGTCTTCCCTGGTTTGAAAAGAGCAAATTCCGAAAAGATATTGAAGAAGCAGATAAAATACTGGAAGAAGATCATTACGGGCTGGAAAAGCCAAAGGAGCGCATACTTGAATACCTTGCGGTCCAATCTCTGGTCAACAAAATCCGGGGACCCATACTTTGTTTTGTGGGGCCGCCCGGTGTAGGAAAAACGTCTTTGGCCAAATCTGTTTCCAGAGCTACGGGAAGAAAATTTGTACGTCTTTCCCTGGGAGGTGTTCGGGATGAGGCTGAAATTCGGGGACATCGACGCACCTATATCGGCGCAATGCCGGGTAAAATCATTCAGTCTCTTAAAAAAGTCGGTGTTAACAATCCGGTTTTTTGCCTTGATGAAGTTGATAAAATGAGCATGGATTTTCGTGGCGACCCTTCGGCCGCTCTTTTAGAGGTCCTTGACCCGGAACAGAATTACAGCTTTAATGACCATTATCTTGATATAGATTACGATCTTTCGGATATTCTTTTTATTACTACAGCCAATACGCTTCCTGAAATACCGCTGCCGTTACAGGACAGAATGGAAATTATTCGTTTGCCCGGCTATGCCGAGTACGAAAAATATTATATCGCCAGAGACTTTCTTTTATCCAAACAGATCGAAATGAATGGACTTAAAGATAAGAATGTAAATTTTTCCAAGGAAGCTGTTCTTACAATTATTCGGAGATATACACGAGAATCAGGAGTTAGAAACCTTGAGCGCGAAATTTCTTCAATCTGCCGCAAAATCGCCCGCAAAGTGATAACGGATAAAGAGAGCGACGGTTTTAAGGTTACCGCAAAATCCGTGCAGAAATACTTAGGGCCGCCGCGCTTCAAAGAGCTTCAGATAGAGGAAGACGATCAGATCGGAATTGTTACCGGGCTTGCCTGGACACAAGTGGGCGGGGAATTGCTTTGTGTCGAAACATTAATTATGCCCGGTAAGGGAAAACTTACTATGACCGGAAAACTGGGAGATGTGATGAAAGAGTCTGCTCAGGCAGCCGTAAGTTATGTACGATCACGTGCCGAGCGTCTCGACATAGATAGCAAATTTTACAGGAAATTTGACATTCATATTCATATACCTGAAGGTGCCATTCCAAAGGACGGCCCTTCGGCAGGGATTTCAATGTGTACGTCCCTGGTTTCGGCCCTTCTGAAAAGACCGGTTTATCATGATATTGCCATGACCGGAGAAATAACCTTGAGAGGACGTGTTCTTCCTATTGGTGGAATAAAAGAAAAAATTCTGGCTGCTCACAGAGGCGGCGTCAAGAAAGTTCTTGTCCCCAAAGAAAACGAAAAGGATTTAAAGGATATACCCTCCACGGTTTTAAAAGAGGTTAAAATTGTTTTGGTGGAGCACATGGACGAAGTTTTGCCTCATTCGTTGATTTTAAATAAAGAGGATACGCTTTTTAAAGAATATGCCATGCCTTTTGACATAATGAAAAAAGAAGTTGATCTGGAGCAACAGTCAGCTTTAATATAAGTAAAGAATCCTGGCCCAAAGGACCAGGTTTTTCAGGACAAAATAAAATTTATACGGGACATTTTTTCAGAATAATTTAATCTTGACTTCATGCTGCTAAATTGTTAGCGGTAGTTTGTTTTAAAAAATTGCATAACTTCGAATCTGCTCACAAGGGATAAGGGCGGGTAGCTCAGTTGGGAGAGCATCGGCCTTACAAGCCGAGGGTCACAGGTTCAAGCCCTGTTCCGCCTACCATTTGGGGGTGTAGCTCAGTTTGGTTAGAGCGCCGGCCTGTCAAGCCGGAGGTCGCGAGTTCAAGTCTCGTCACTCCCGCCATACAAATAAAAGCCTGTCATTGAGAAGACAGGTTTTTTTTATTATGAAAATTGCTTTTTAATACAATATATTGTATTATTTATATCTTGACACACAATATAATTCTTCGGTATTTAAAAGATAAATCCCTGTGCATTGATTTTAAGTATTACATAATATTTTAGTGAATTATCATGGAACATAAAGATCTCCTTTATTTTCTCCAGCATGTTGGAACGGATCCCTCTCGTCTGATATTTGAAGACGATCTTACGGGCATCTATAATCGCCG
>MAXL01000524.1 GCA_001751005.1 Desulfobacterales bacterium S5133MH16 | reverse complement strand
GCGCGGCTCGGGCTTACGGGTGCTTAAGCACAAGTTTCAGTCGGTTGGAAAGAGATACACGCCGTCGTGGAGCGTTCTCCCTGTATTGGGATTCAAATCCGTTTGCCCTGTTATCCGGTTAGATTTTTATTGTATCATATCCAACAAATCCTTATAATGTAAAATCTTATCCAGAGGAACCTTAAAGTTTACATCAAGACTTATACCCTGAAAGACCGATCCGTTACTCCCTGCTTCAACTTTTACAAACCCCCCTATCTCTTTTTTATACACAAAGGGCAATGGCCGGGCAGGTTTGCCGTCGAATTGCAACCGCAATAACAGGTTTTCTCCTTCTGTCATAAGATTCAGTTTTGCCCAATCGTAATCATAATCTTTCAAGGCTTCCCTTGCAAGCTCTATCTGAGCATATTGAGGTGTATTTGCCGGGATACCGGCGGTAAGTATTTCTGTTCCTGTTAAACGAATGGTTCCTCCTTCTCCGGGAGTGGAAAACAGGAAGCCGTCTTTAAAACGAATTTTGCCGTTTTTAATTCTAATGGGAAGCCTGCCATTCACAGTTCCATTTCCTTGGGCATTTACTGCACCGAACTGTTCAAGAATCATTGCAAGTTTTAAGCGATCGCAATATAAAATCAGATTGTAATCTTTAATTTTAGGGGAAATTCGCATGGCCTGAGTATACACATTTCCGTCACACCAGCCAAAACCACTCTTTTCGATTAATAATGACCCGGCGGGTTCTATTTGAAATTCGATTTTACCATCATGGATATTCAGTCCACCAAGCGAGGCTTTGTCAAAATTAAATTCCTGCTTTGGCGCGCTGTGTATTTGGAACAAATCTGTTAAGAATAATGAAGTTTGAATTCCCTCCATGGCAGCGCCCTTTTCTTTGAGCATGAGGTTTGCATTATTTAGTTTTACATTCAAGGAGCTTTTTATTCCGGTATTATCAAAAGCCAAGTCACCGTTTAGTGCGAATTCTCCATTAAAGGTCACCCCTTTTGCTGAAGGAACAAATTGCCCCAGATCAATGTCAGATACGGTTTTATAATCTTTGAGCTCAAAATGAATCTTTGCATCATAATCGTTTGAGGATAAAATCTCGGCTTTTCCTGTAAAATCAATCGATATGTTCGGAAGAAGATTGCTGATATGCACTGCTTTGAAAACCAGACCCGAACCTTTTTGCTGAACCGTTCCTTTAAAAGAGCCCATGTTCCGGTTCTTCAGCCAAAGCCTCTTTACGGAATATTTTCCTTTTTCACCTGTGCCTTTAAAAGGCCATTTTAGCGGAACAATTCCACAGATTCCGTCAATCTTTATTTTCATCTTTGAATCCGTTATGATGGTATCTTCGAATTTAAAAACGCTGTCAACGTGCAAAACCGGGTCTTTTTCTTCCAAAAGTTTTCCCGTGAGTGAAACCATGGGTATTTTAGTGTTTGACGATGCCGTTTTGAAATCCGTATCCCGGGCTTTAAGTTCAAAGGTTGCGAATTCTCGCCCCTTTTTCATTGAGTTGCTGAGACGGGCGTTACCTTTCAGGGTTACCGAGGGTATTTTTATGGTTCCGAATGTTGAGTTCACTTTAACATCAGGTGCGACAACGTTATAAGTAGCAAAGCCTTTTGCATGTTCCCCATTTCCGGAAACAGTGAATATGGGCGGGTTTGAAACAATATCGAAACCGTTGCCCCTAAATTTGCAGTTTCTGGCGGTGCCGGATATTTTCCATTCTTTCCCTCCCCTCCCGTTGATTTCAACCTTAAAGGGATATTTTTCCTTTTGAGAGTTTTTTAAAGTCTGTAGTTTAAAATTGTTATAGGCAATTTCGGTATTGAGAAATTCACAGCGGACAGATGCAGAAGATACTTTGAAAGGGCTGAATTGAAGAGATGCTTGACCATTTATATCAGCTTTTCCGGATAAGATCAGCCCCGGAATCAGATTTGCGAAATCAGCAAATCTTTCAAGATGAATGGAAGTTGTGTCAAATCCGAGAAGAACTTGTTTTTTTTTCATATGAATATTCGCTGCAAAAACGATTTCCTGAACTCCGGGATACAACCTCAAAATACACTCTAACACCTCCCCTTCCGGCATTTTTGAATCTGTTTTCCCGGGAACAATTTCAAGTTCAATGGGCAGTCTTAACGTCTTTTCTTTGTATTCAAAAACAACAACGGCATTTCGGACTTCCAGACGCCTGATCGAAATTGTCTCCAAACTGCTTGTTGAAGAAGAAACTGTTTTTTTAGATGATTCAAGTTGTGCGAATAAACTCTTTACATCCAATTGCCGGATTCTGAATCCTTGATTTTTATATTCGCAAAATAATTCTACTCCGCTTAACATCACTTTTTTTATTTTTCTTTTATAAAGTTCTCCGGGTGAATAATCTATCTGAACGGACGCTATTGAAAGCGCAGGATTCTTATCATTGCCGATTCGCACAGACCCTAAATCGGTTCCGAAAAAACCTATTCTGCGAACATCGCAGGCATAAAACCGTACCCCTGCTTTATGGGCTATTTCAGGGATTAATTTGGATTCTATATAGGTCGGAAGGTAAAAATAAAGCCCGGTGAGTGTGCAAAAAAGGATCAGAAATGCAAGGAGAAAAGAAAAACCCAAACCCAATAATTTATGTTTTAAAGACATTTTCGTAGTGAGTTAAGTCAGCAGTCATAGTCGCTAATTTTTTATGGAGCTGTTGAATTGAAAAAAACGAGCCGACTCATTATAGAGGAAGATCATACGTTAAAACGAAAGGTTATAATATCTCCGTCCTGAACCTCGTACGTTTTTCCCTCAAGTCTTACACTTCCCTTCTTTCTGGCTTCAGGATAGGTGCCTGCGCTCATGAGGTCTTCATAGGAAACCACCTCTGCACGTATGAACCCTTTTTGCATATCTGTATGGATTACCCCTGCCGCGTCAACGGCTTGGGTCTGTTTTTTTACGGTCCAGGCTTTTACTTCATCGTTAACCACGGTAAAAAAAGAGACAAGACCAAGCAGTTCATAGGATTGTTTGATGACCCTGTCCATGGCAGATGCGGTAATATGGAACTCAGACAAAAATTCCTCTGCTTCTTCAACAGACATCTGGGCAAGTTCCTGTTCGAGTTTACCCCTTATCACCGTGCAATTTTCAGTGGACATCAAATCTTTTGCTTCAGGAATCGCGTCATCCTCATCTTCGTTGTTAAACATAACCAGCATGGGTTTTGCTGATAAGAAAGCATAGCCCCTTAACTGATGGGCAGATGCAAGATCCGGGCATTTTCTTAAAGGCGTCTCGTTTTCAAGATTTTTAAGGCATTGGTTTAAAAGAGAAACTTCCTGAGGAGTTGTCTTTTTGTCCCGTCTTCTGTCCAGTTCGATATTTTCCAGTTTTTTTTCAACCACAACAAGATCAGCAAATATCAATTCCTGATCCATGGCTTGAAAATCATGATAGGGTCTCGGTTTTTCAAAACCATATACACCGAAATTGCGGACCACATGAATCAGAGCATCACAGTCCCTTACCTGATTCCAAATTTTCTGATCTCTTTTTTGACCCAGCATTCCCGGAAGGAAATATTCCACCTGGGCATAAATGGTCCTTTTGGGGTTATACATCTCACGTAACACTGCCAAGCGTTTGTCAGGAACCTGTATCGTACCAATACGATTTTCTCCCTTATGGCCTTCAGGAAGAATGCTTTGCGTCAATGCTTCAAATGTCGTCGATTTCCCCGATCCGGGGAGACCTATAATTCCGAGTTTCATTTTGTAAACGCTCCAAAAGTCAGTTATGGAACCGTAATTTTTATGAGACCATCAATTTATTATTGCCACAAAACGATTGTATATTAAAATTGATTATATAGTTAAATACTTAAAAAGGCCAGAAAATTTCTTAGTAAAGATTGAGGGGTTGAGAGCTATTAGGCTAAAAACAGAGGCAGGAGCCGAGTGAATTATGGTTTAAATATTCCCTTTTTATAATTTGGTAAGATCTATGCTCAATTTATACTCACTTTTTCCCGTAACCTTTTTGGCGCTAAAACCCAACTTTTTCCCCAATGCTAACATTTGTGTGTTTTCAGGCAAAACAATGCCCGTCACTTTTTCAATCCCATGGTCTTTGGAAATTGACAGACAGCGCTTGAGCAGTTCCGCACCAATACCTTTGCCCTGCCAGGGATCTCCGACAATAACGGAAAATTCTGCGTGTTTTCGGTTGTAAACATCGGTGATAATGCGGGCAACGCCCAACATTTTTTCATTGAGTTCCGGACCGCAAATCGCCACCAGCGCAATTTCCCTGTCATAGTCGATTTGAGTAAAGCGCGCGAGCATACGATGCGGGATCACCTTTAAGGGACTGAAAAATCGAAAAAGAATACTCTGGGGCGAAAGTGATTCAAAAAGCTTCACCAAAAGCGGGACATCCTCAGGTCTTATGGGACGGATGAATAATTCACCCACCTCTTTATGTTGGATTCGGACTTCATACTGGCTGGGATAAGGACTGATAACCAGATGAAGGGGGGGCGAAACCGGAGTTGACTTCAGAAGAACACGGGCATCAACTGCACAAAAATCGTCTTTTATGACCATAAGCGGGTTGATGTCCAGTTCCTCGATTTCCGGAAAATCGGTTACGAGCCGGGACAAACGAATCAAAATTTCTTCAAGCAATGTCAAATTGGCAGGTGGATGGTTTCGATAGCCCTTAAGCAGACGGTAAACCCTGGTTTTTTCCATAAGACTTCTGGCCAATAGGCGGTTTAACGACGGTAAAGCGATGGCTTGATCTTTGAGAACTTCGGCCATAATCCCTCCCTTTTGCCACATCTCGCCCACCCATCCATGAAGTAAATACAGGATAAGGCTTGCCTCTCAAGTGACCCGCGAGGGTTTCAGCCACATAAGTCGGGCGGGTCATGGCTTGAGGGGTGAGTATAATCAAAAGCCCTAATATAAAAACCTTTTACCTAAGTCACCACCCATACCGCTCTATTTCTAATCGTCTGAATTACCTTCTTACTTACTCTTCCCATAAAAAACTCCTCCACCTTGGACAACCCTCTTCTGCCTAAAACAATTGTTCCGTAATCTCCATCTCTGGCTTCTTGGACAATAGCTTGTGCGCGACTATGGACGTCTGAAATGATTTTGGTGGTTATCTGGTTTGATTTGAATCCTGTGTCTGTCAAACAACGTTTTGCTTTCTCAAATGTGGAACTTATCTCTTTTCCAGCAGCTTCAATGTCAACTTTGGGTATAAAAAGATCCGGGATTTCTGCCTGAAAATACCTGACCCCTCGAATGACATGGAGCAAGGTTATGTTGAAATCGAAACCACCCAGTGTTGTTGCCACATACTCTACAGCGCGCATGGCATTCTCCGAGCTATCGAATGATACAAGAATGTTTTCATCAAGGGGAATTCTGCCGATCATCAAAACAGGAAGAAAAGACAGTTTCTCAATGATTTTTGTGGCCACGCTCCCCACAACAATCTCTTTATAGGTGCTCATGCCTTTTCGCCCGACAACCACGCAACTGTAACCCTCTTTGGCTTCCTGTATGATGTCTCGTGCAATTCCTTTTTTTCTATTATGGATGTTTATGGTAACTGCATCCTGTGGAAGGCCTGACCGCAGAAGGATCTGTTGCGCCTTATCCATGTATTCCTGAATCACTTTTCTTTTTTGCATCTCCCAGGCTTCGACTTCCCTGGCAGATTGAGCAAACAGGGGATCTTTGGCAAGATCCCGATAAGACTCTGGTATGCTGCTGAAAACATTAAATAGAACTATCTTCTTTTTATGAAACGGGGCCAGTTTGCTTACATACCGCACCGCGCATAAGGCATCCTCGGATCCGTCAACCGCCAACAATATTTTCTTTTGATTCTGATTTTTCATCACTCAACCTCCCTTTTTCACCCACACCCTGCCCGCTTGTGCCCCAGGCTGCCTCGCCTTGCTTGGCGGGCGAGTTCGCAATGGCAAATGCTCATCCCCCCCGTCCTTCAAGGAGGAATGCGGCGTGTGTAGGGGTTAATTTGAAGCTTTTTTAAAAATTGCTCAATTTGGATAATACTAAAGCAACAGTTGTGCCAGAAATGTAAAAATGCTTTAGATGTTCTAACAAGCAGTAAATATTAGAAATTAAATTGTATGCATGAAGGGTTTTTAAAAAAATGGTACCCCTGCCTGTCAGATATTTTTACAAATTGTAAAAGAAAAAATGGGTTTTTTATTCCATATTACAATAACCCGCCCTAAGGTCCTTTACACTCTGTAAAAAATACTGACATGTCTATTTCCCATATTTTTCATGAAGCATCTCTGGAATTAATAATACGCTATCAAGTCAAATAGTTAACAAGTTTTAATCGTCCATTCCTACATGGTACAATTTTTGCTTCTTTAATAACTTGATTTTATTGCAGCACGGTTCAAAAAATATTGAATAAGGAGATCTTAAAATGGGCATTGAAAAAATTACTGAAATTCTCAGAATGTGTGAACTCTTTCGTGAACTCTCTGATAACGAACTGGAATCCATTGCTAAATCGGGTCGTATCGAAAAATTTGAGTCAGGAGAAAAAATATATGAGCAAGGCAGCATCGGAACGAAATTATACATTTTATCCGAAGGACGTGTCACTCTTGAAAGAAGGGTCGATTTAGGGGGTGTTCGCGCGGCGAACATTACGGTTTTTGCCTTGAAAGAGCAAAAAAACAGAAGGCTTATGGGCGGCTGGTGTGCACTTGTGGGAGAGCAACATGTCCAGATGTGCTCTGCGGTATGCGAAAAACCGACCAAGGTCATTTCGATGCGTTGTTCGGATCTTAGAGAAACCATAATTAAGGACTCAACCATGCGAATAAAAATATTGGAGAAGCTTATTTTATTGCTTCGCGATCGAATATACAGTTCTTATGAAGCTATAGAAACCCTGTAGTATTTCATAATCCGGACAGGCCGGCCTGTGTCTCGGAAAAAATCAAACAAAATATAAGAGTAAGGAATTAACAAATGACCGACTCAAATTATAAGAACCAAGGAGGATTGTCATGGGCAACTATATGAATAATATTGAATACTTTCCAGGGTTTTATACGCATAAAAAGGCAAGTGCAGCTGAATTGGCGGATCGCTATGTCCGAAAGTGGGATAAAGAACATCAAAAAACGGAAACCGAGGACATTCAGCCGTCAAAATTATTCCCCACCATTTGTTTTTCCCGTATAATTGGTGTCGGAGCTGTTGAGATCGCAGATATTCTGGCAAAGAAAATCGGTTATCGAG
>MAXL01000523.1 GCA_001751005.1 Desulfobacterales bacterium S5133MH16 | reverse complement strand
GCAGATCTTATAACGCCGATAGCCATGGAAAAAGAATTAAGGTTTGCCATCAGGGAAGGCGGACGGACGGTGGGCGCGGGTGTTGTGAGCGAAATTATCGAATAAAGAGAAAGATTAGCGTAATGATAATGAATACTAAAATCAGGATCAGGCTCAAGGCATATGATCATAAGCTTCTGGATCAATCCGTAGCAGATATTGTAGATACGGCCAATAAAACAGGAGCGAAAGTCGTCGGGCCGATACCTCTTCCAACAAGAATCAACAAGTATTGTGTTCTGCGATCTCCACATGTAGACAAAAAGTCTCGAGAACAGTTTGAAATAAGAACACATAAACGGCTTCTGGATATTCTGGAACCGACTCAGCAAACCGTTGATGCTTTGATGAAACTAGATCTTTCTCCGGGAGTAGATGTAGAGATAAAATTGTAGGATGAATTCTATTTTTTATGAATTCATTAAAAAGGATAGAATAAAACTAATGTGTAGAGGACTGATCGGTAAAAAATTAGGAATGACAGCACTGTTTACCTCTGAGGGTGAATACGTACCGGTAACGGTGGTTCAAGTCGGTCCGTGTGTGGTTACCCAGATAAAGGCGATGTCTTCTGATGGATATAATGCTATTCAATTGGGATTTGGTGAGAGGAAAAAGTCTCGTATTAATAAACCCATGCAGGGACATCTTAAAAAAAGCGGGGCAGGGTGTTTTGAATTCCTGCGTGAGGTCCCCGTGGATGATCCCGGTGAATACAAACTTGGACAGACGGTAGATCTGGATTTATTCGCTATCGGAGAACGCATTGATGTTACCGGTACGACCAAAGGACGGGGGTTTGCCGGTGTGATTAAGCGGCACGGATTTCATGGCGGCAAAAAAACCCATGGGAGTCGCAGCCATAGAATTCCCGGGTCCATCGGTTGCAGTGCTTGGCCTGCAAAAGTTATCAGGGGCAAGAAAATGCCCGGCCAGTATGGGAACAGCCGTAAAACAGTTCGAAATCTGGAAATTGTCGATATCCGGCCGGAACAAAACCTTATGCTAATAAAAGGCGCTGTTCCGGGTTCCGGGCATGGTTTGGTTGAAATCAAAAAACCCAAATTTGCAAAATAGAATTATTGAGACGGTGTTATGGCGGTTGTAAACGTAATAAACAGTAAAGCACAAAAGGTTTCACAGATCGATCTTGTGGATGCCATTTTCAATATACCGGTTAAAGGGAGTATATTGCACGAAGTTGTGACCATGCAACTTGCAAGAAGACGTTCCGGTTCTGCGTCGGTAAAACATCGAAGTGATGTCAAAGGCAGCGGCAGAAAACTTTTTAGACAGAAAGGAACCGGACGTGCTCGTAGAGGGGATATTAAGTCACCGCTTTTGAGAGGCGGCGGCTCTACTTTTGGTCCTGATCCCCGATCCTATGCATACAAGGTTCCCAAAAAAGTCAGAAGGCTGGCCCTTAAAATGGCATTGAGCAGTAAATTGAAGGAAGAAAAACTTGTTGTGCTTGACGAGTTTGAACTTGATAAAATTAAGACCAGGGATTTTGTTAAGGTTATGAATGTATTAAACACGAAAAATGCATTAATTATAACCGAAAAAAAGGATAAAAACCTGGAACTTTCAGCCAGGAACGTTCCCAACATAAAAGTGTTGAGAGTCGAAGGGTTGAATGTATATGACATTCTTAAATACAGGAATGTAGTTTTGCTTGAGTCTTCGATAAAGAGTATTGAAGGGAGACTGCTCGGATGAATCCGTATGATATTATTAAGAGGCCCTTGATTACTGAAAAAACCAGTATTCAAAAAGAGGATTACAACCAGATGTCATTCGAGGTAGACCGCAAGGCGAACCGGGTTGAAATTAAACGGGCTATCGAAAATATATTTAAGGTAAATGTGGACACTGTAAGAACAATGCAGGTTAAGGGCAAGACCAAACAAAGGGGCCGGATTTTGGGAAAGCGCCGGAACTGGAAGAAAGCGGTCGTTAAGTTGATGCCTGGTGAACGCATAGATTTTTTTGAAGGAGCGTAAAGGGGCATATAATGGGTATAAAAAAAGTAAAACCCACCTCTCCCGGGAGGCGGTCTCAATCCTATTCAACTTTTGATGAGATTACAAGCACTACCCCTGAAAAGAGCCTGCTAAGTGTTATTAAGAAAAAAGGCGGCCGTAATGTCAATGGTCGTATTACCTGCAGGCATCGCGGGGGGGGGAGTAAGCGGCATTACAGGATTATCGATTTTAAAAGAGATAAGATAGGAATCCCTGCAAAGGTTGCCACTATAGAATATGATCCGAATCGGTCTGCGAGAATTGCTCTTTTGAATTATGCGGATGGTGAAAAGCGGTATATCCTGGCTCCGATTAATCTTAAGGTCGGTGATACCGTTATTTCAGGACCTGAAGCAGATATTAAGCTCGGCAATACGCTGCCGTTGAGAAATATCCCGCTGGGTACGCATATTCATAACATCGAACTCCATATCGGGAAAGGCGGGCAGATTGTCAGGAGCGCCGGGACGTTTGCTCAGTTGATGGCAAAGGAAGATAAGTATGCCCTGATAAAGCTCCCCTCCGGTGAAGTTCGAATGGTACTTTTAAATTGCAAGGCTACTATTGGTCAGCTCGGGAATGTGGTTCATGAGAATATATCTTTGGGAAAAGCGGGGCGCAAGCGTTGGCTCGGCAGGCGGCCTAAGGTTAGAGGTGTTGCCATGAATCCGGTTGACCATCCAATGGGCGGAGGTGAGGGGAGATCTTCAGGCGGACGGCATCCATGCAGTCCGTGGGGCGTTCCTTCAAAAGGTTTTAAGACCCGCAGAAAAAGGAAAAGTACTCGGTTAATCGTCAAAAAGCGTACAAGGAAATAGCAGGAGAAGTTATGCCACGGTCGTTGAAAAAAGGTCCTTTTGTTGATTCGAAACTATTAAATAAAGTGCGGGTAGCCCAAGAAACTCGAAGCAACAGAGTTGTCAGAACTTGGTCGAGAAGGTCAACAATAGTGCCCGAAATGGTGGGTATTACACTGGCGGTTCATAATGGAAGAAAGTTCATACCTGTATTTATATCGGAAGATATGGTGGGGCATAAGCTGGGTGAATTTTCACCGACCCGGACGTATTATGGGCACGCTTCGGACAAGAAATCAAGAGTGAAACGGTAAGGCCGTCGGAAAAGGAAATGTTTGTAATGGAAGTTAGAGCTGTATCAAGATATGTACGCATTTCTCCTCAGAAAGTTCGTATGATGGTGGGCTCTGTGAAGGGGAGAAGGGTAGAGGATGGTTTGAATATACTCAAATTTATGCCGCAGAAGGCGGCATCTATCGTTGAAAAAATTATACGAAGCGCTGTTGCGAATGCTGATCAAAATATGGATATCGAAGTAGATTCGCTGGTGATTCGAAACATTATCGCAGACCAGGGCCCCACGTTGAAACGTTTCAGAGCAAGGGCACGCGGCAGGGGGACACGCATATTAAAAAGGACCGCTCATATTACAGTCATTTTAGCTGAAGATTCGATATAGAAGGGGGGAAAAGCTTGGGCCAGAAAGTAAATCCTATAGGATTGAGATTGGGCATTGTTAAAACCTGGGAATCCCGGTGGTATGCTGGAAAGAAATACGCTGATTATATACTGGAAGATTATAATATCAGAAAGTTTATAAAAAAAAGACTCTACCATGCAGGTATTTCCAAGATTGAAATCGAAAGGTCGTCCAAGCGTGTCAGGCTGCGCATTTTTACGTCCAGACCTGGAATTGTCATCGGGAAAAAGGGAGCCGAAATTGCGTTGTTCAAGAAAGAGCTCGAAAAGATCGTATCCCATGAAGTTATTATCGATATTCAGGAGGTCAGAAAACCCGAGATCGATGCCCAGCTTGTTGCTGAGAATATTGCGCTTCAGATTGTACGAAGGGTTGCATTCCGGCGTGCAATGAAGCGCGGCATTTCTTCAGCCATGCGTTTTGGCGCCAAAGGGATAAAAATTATCTGTTCCGGTCGTCTGGGCGGCGCCGAGATGGCAAGAACCGAACAATATAGAGAGGGCCGCATACCTCTGCATACCTTAAGGGCTGATATAGACTACGGTTTCATTGATGCTCGTACCACATATGGAATTATCGGTATCAAGGTATTTATTTTTAAAGGTGAGATTTTGAAAAAAGATTCGGAAAAGATCGGCAGTTAAGTTTTTTTCTTGTAAAAGACTTTTTACGAGTTTGTCTAAATTAATACGAATAATACAACGGCCTTTGAAAGTTAAACTTTTCTCAAAGGTCTCATGGAGTAACGGAGATATCGGACATGCTTAGTCCCAAGAAGGTAAAATTTCGAAAACAGCAAAAGGGCAGAACAAAGGGAACTTCGTACAGGGGCTGCAACCTTGATTTCGGCGAATTTGGATTGCAGGCAATAGAATGCGGCAGAATCAACTCAAAGCAGATTGAAGCCGCCCGTATCGCAATGACCCGGCATGTTAAACGAGGCGGCAAAATGTGGATAAAAATATTTCCTGACAAGCCGTTTACCAAAAAACCTGCTGAAGTCAGGATGGGGAAAGGAAAGGGGGCTCCTGAGGGATGGATTGCAGTGGTTCGTCCCGGAAGAGTCCTTTATGAGATGGAGGGTGTTCCCCGGCATATGGCAAAGGAAGCCTTCAGGCTTGCTTCACATAAGCTTTCTGTAAAAACCAGATTCATAGAAAGGGGTAATTTGTAATGAAAGCGAGCGAGATCAGAGAGTTGAGCCCGGAAGAAAAGTTTCGGAAAGCAAACGATCTTAAAGAGGAGCTGTTTAATCTGCGCTTTCAGCACGAAGTCGGTCAACTCGAAAATCCCCAGAAGATGAAGCAGATCAAGCGAGAAATCGCCAGGGTGAAAACCATAATAAAAGAATCTTAACCTGGATAAGCCGGAAGAAAAAAATATTTGCCACAAAATCACAAAGACCCAAAGGATATATTTATTATTCTTTTTTAGTGTCTTGGCGTCTTGGTGGCAATGGAAAAAGATTTGAAAATAAAAGCGCAAATTTCATAACTAAAAAACTAATTATATCAAGAAACAGGTAAGAATAGTTGTTGCCATGAAAAAACGATTTTTAAGAAGACAGATGGTGGGGACAGTTGTCAGCGACAAGATGGACAAAACGGTAATTGTCCTGGTTGAAAGGCTGGTTAAGCATAAACTTTATCAAAAGTATGTCAGGAGACGATCAAAATTTGCCGCCCACGATGAAAACAATGGCTCACGGGTTGGAGATAAAGTTTTGATCGTCCAGTCCAGACCTCTTAGCAAGATTAAAAGATGGCGTGTGAGCAAAATAGTCGAAAAAGCTGTTTGATCGTTATATGATATGATGAATTCGGTTTTTTTACGAATTATATAAGGAAAATTAAGAAGATGATTCAGGCGGAAACGAGATTGACCGTGGCAGACAATTCAGGAGCCAAGATATTGTATTGTATCAAAGTTCTTGGAGGTTCACGCAGACGATATGCGAGTATTGGCGACATAATTGTTGTATCTGTTAAAGAAGCCATTCCGAATACCAAGGTCAAAAAAGGAGATGTGGTAAAAGCCGTTGTTGTTCGCACCAAAAAGGAAATCAAGAGACTGGATGGATCGTATATAAGATTTGATGATAATTCTGCTGTTTTAATTTCACAAACCAAGGAACCCATAGGCACCCGCATATTTGGTCCGGTGGCAAGGGAACTGCGAGCCAAAAGGTTTATGAAAATCATTTCGCTGGCCCCTGAGGTATTATAGTTGCCGGTTAACGGCTATGGGCGCCGGGTGAAAAATGAACGGCGGAAAATGAGCAATGACTTCAATAAGCGAAACTTTTATAAGCTTTAAAATATTATAGACCTGTGGAGAAGCGATTCATGGCTCAAAATAAATGGCATATAAAAAAAGACGACAAGGTAAAAGTTCTTGTGGGCAAAGACAAAGGAAAGATCGGCAAAGTGCTGAGCATAAAAAGGAAGAGCAATCGGCTTCTTATTGAAGATATTAATATTGTCAAACGGCATACCCGGCCCAGCGCCACTCAAAGACAGGGTGGGATTGTCGAGACTGAAGCCCCTATCCACTGGTCCAACGTCATGTTGATGTGCAGCAAATGCGTAACACCGGTACGGATAAAGATGAAGCGGCTTGAGGATGGAAAAAAAGTGCGTGTCTGTAGGAAATGCAACGAAATCATAGATTCTTAGGGCCGAGTGACGGAGGAAGTGAATGTCACAGTTAAAAATTTACTATCATAAAGAAGTTGTTCCCAGGTTGATTGAGACCTTTCAGTATAAAAACATAATGAAGGTCCCAAAACTTGAGAAGATAGTTTTGAATATGGGTTTAGGTGAAGCGATTCATAATATCAAACTGCTTGATTCAGCTTCGGAGGAGCTTAAGATTATAGCCGGCCAGCGACCGGTTGTAACCCGTGCAAAAAAATCGATAGCAGCGTTTAAGCTACGGGAAGGAATGCCCGTAGGCTGCATGGTTACCCTTCGCCACAGACGTATGTACGATTATTATTACAAACTGGTCAATATAGCGTTGCCTCGTGTTCGTGACTTCAGAGGTCTTTCGGGAAAAGCGCTGGATGGTCATGGTAATTATTCACTGGGTATTAAAGAGCATATTATTTTTCCGGAAATCGATTACGATAATATTGATAAGATTAAAGGCCTTAATATCTCTATCGTTACGACTGCAAAGACTGATGAAGAGGGCAAAGAACTGCTGAAGCTGATGGGAATGCCGT
The DNA here is from genome assembly GCA_001751005.1 of Desulfobacterales bacterium S5133MH16. Classification (GTDB taxonomy): domain Bacteria; phylum Desulfobacterota; class Desulfobacteria; order Desulfobacterales; family UBA11574; genus S5133MH16. The sequence continues at coordinate 9,403 of MAXL01000523.1, read as the reverse complement.
TTAGGAATTGAAGATTGAAAATGAAAAATGAAGGATAAAGAGGGGGGAAGATTTGGCAAGAAAAGCTCTTAGAATGAAGGCAATGAGAGAACCTAAATTCAAAGTGAGGCGATACAACCGCTGCCCGATTTGCGGCAGGCCGAGAGGTTTTTTAAGAAAGTTCGGAATTTGTCGCATCTGTTTTCGAAATCTTGCTTCAGAAGGCAAGCTCCCTGGTGTAGTGAAATCAAGCTGGTAATAGTGCAAATTAGGTTTTAAATGATACGTTGCAGGTGTCATTGAAATACTTTTTATCCCTAAAACCGAAAACTAAAAGCGTATTATAATAATAACGGAGAAGGCTATGGCGATGAGTGATCCAATTGCGGACATGTTGACCCGGATCAGAAATGCCGGCAAGGCAAAGTTCAACAGTATTGATATTCCCGGATCAAAGCTAAAAACCGAATTGGCCAGAGTATTAAAGGATGAGGGGTTTATAAGAAATTATAAATTCATTAAAGATAACAAGCAGGGAATATTGCGTGTCTACCTTAAGTATGATGAAGAACAGTCCAATACAATTATCGGCCTTGAACGAGTGAGTAAACCGAGCAGGAGGTTTTATGTAAAGAGCAAGGACATAAAACCGGTTTTGAACGGTATGGGGATTGCGATTTTATCAACATCAAAGGGGATAATGACGGATAAACAGGCTAGGTCTGATAACTTAGGAGGCGAGATTCTCTGCAATATTTGGTAGATTTGTCATTTGTCACTGGCAAATTATTATCAATTGTGATGACCGGTGACGGATGATTGTTGACCGATGACAAAAGGAAGTAATCAATGTCCAGAGTAGGCAAAGTACCGATACCGATACCTGATAATATTAAAATAAAATATAAAGACAGGGTAATTACCGTAGAATCTGAAAAAGGGTCTCTTACAAGAGCAATCCATCCTGTCGTGGATCTTAAGATAGAAGACGGGATGATAAGGGTGGATGTTGTTAATGATAACAGGACCAACCGCGCTTTGCGTGGACTTACGCGGAGCCTTGTGGCCAATATGGTTACCGGGGTAACCAAAGGGTTTGAAAGGGTTCTGGAGATACACGGTATCGGCTATCGTGCCATACTTAACGGTAATCAAATCGAGTTTAATCTTGGGTATTCACATCCTGTTAATTTTGATCTTCCCGAGGGGGTTTCCGCCACAGTCGACAAGAAAAATGTTATCAGACTTACCGGCATCGATAAGGAGTTGCTGGGGCATACTGCTGCATCAATCAGGAGATTGAGACCTCCGGAGCACTATAAGGGTAAAGGGATAAAGTATGCCGAGGAACGTATTCAGCGTAAAGCCGGAAAGACAGGGGTTAAGGAAGCATAAGGATATTGAAGATGGGGAAGCTGGATTTAAAGAAAAAGGCGCGTTTAAAGAGAAAGAAAAGAATAAGAAAACATCTCGTCGGCACGCAGCAGCGGCCTAGGTTGAATGTTTTTCGAAGTTCAAAACATATTTACGCCCAGGTCATTGATGATAAGGATGGACATACTCTTGTGGCCGCATCAAGTCTGGAAAAAATTGTCAAAGAACAACCTGGATTTAAAAGCAAGGTTGCGGCCGCAGATTTCGTAGGGAAACTTATCGGTGAACGGGCCATTAAAAAAGGTTTAAAAAAGGTCGTTTTTGACCGTGGCGGGTTTCTATTTCACGGGCGTGTTAAAGCTGTATCTGATGGAGCGCGTGAAGCAGGCCTCGATTTTTAGCTGTTTTGAATAACGGGTCAATTTAACTAATGGGCGAAGGAGGCAGATTTTTGTTCAAGCAGGATAAAGGCGAAGATCAGTTAATCGACAAGGTTGTGTACATTAACCGTGTTGCGAAAGTTGTCAAAGGCGGCCGTAGGTTTAGCTTCAGTGCTATTGTTGTTGTCGGTGATGGTGAAGGGAGTGTCGGTTATGGGCTTGGGAAAGCCGGTGAGGTGCCTGAAGCGATTCGTAAAGGAATAGAAAAAGCGAAAAAAAACATGGTCCAGGTACCTTTGGTTGATGGAACAATACCCTATGTGGTTATCGGAAAATATGGAGCGGGACGAGTTTTGTTAAAACCTGCTTCTCAGGGCACCGGTCTTATTGCGGGCGGTGCGGTTCGGGCGGTACTTGAAGCTGTGGGCGTTCAGAACATACTTACAAAGTGTATGGGGTCACATAATGCTCATAATGTTGTTAAAGCTACTATTCAAGGGCTTTGCCAGCTGCAGAGCCGTGAGCAGGTTGCCTCTAGACGGGGTAAAAGAGTGGAAGATCTTTAGAATTGAAAATTGAATAATGACAATTGAAGATTGGAAATACAGCATTATTTTGTCTTTATGAAACAAAGATAATTTCTTCCAACGAGTTTAAATTAATACGGTAAAATAGATTTGCAATAATCAATCCGATGTCGGCAATTGTAAGTTAGAAGGAATCATAAATGGCCGGAACATTAAAAGTAACTCTTGTTAAAAGTATGATTGGAAGACCGGAAAAGCACCGCAGGGTATTGCGCGGCATGGGGCTGACAAAAATTAACAGAACGGTTGAGCTTAAGGATACGGCTTCCATTCGTGGGATGGTCAACGCTGTATCGCACTTGGTTAACGTTGAGGAGGAGATTGATGAAACTGAATGAATTGTCACCCCCAAAAGGATCCCGTAGGCCCCGAAAACGTGTGGGGCGTGGTGTTGGATCAGGTAAAGGCAAAACAGCCGGTAGAGGAACAAAGGGATATAACAGCCGATCCGGCGGCGGCGTAAGGCCCGGCTTTGAGGGCGGGCAGACGCCTCTCCATCGCCGTCTTCCCAAACGTGGTTTTACAAATATTTTTAAAAAGAAGATAGAAGTGATTAATATCCGTGACTTGGCAAAATTTGAAAGCGGCATTGTTGTGGATGAGGCGGCACTTATTAGGGCCGGTCTTGTTAAAGGAAGAAGAGACGGGATAAAACTGCTCGGCCACGGCGAGATCAAAACACCTCTAACAATAAAGGTAAACATGCTTAGTAAAAGCGCCAGGAAGAAGATCATAGAAGCCGGTGGGAATATAGAGGTTTTATAGTATGGTTGGCGGCGGGTTCGGCAACATATTCAAAATTCCTGAACTAAAGAAACGGATTTTTGTCACATTGGCACTTCTGATCGTCTATCGTGTGGGCGTGCATGTTCCTACACCGGGCATAGACGGTACGGCGCTGTCCAGCTTTTTTGCAGGGAAACAAGGAACGCTGCTGGGTCTTTTTGATATGTTCTCGGGCGGTGCATTAGAACGGCTTTCTGTTTTTGCTCTCGGGATTATGCCTTATATTAGTGCATCGATAATTTTGCAGCTTTTAACTGTGACCATACCGCATCTTGAGCGGTTATCAAAGGAAGGTGAGCAGGGACGCAAAAAAATTACCCAGTATACCCGTTACGGCACTATATTGTTGAGTATCATTCAGGGATTTGGCATTAGTATCGGACTTGAGAGTATGAGCTCCCCCGGTGGTGCTCCGGTGGTGATCCATCCCGGTTGGGAATTCAGGATCATGACGGTTATGACCCTGACAGCCGGAACAGCGTTTATTATGTGGCTGGGTGAACAGATTACTGAACGCGGCATCGGTAACGGTATTTCGTTGATTATCTTTGCCGGCATTATTGTTCGAATGCCAACTGCAATCGGAAACACATTTCGTCTCCTTTCAACTGGTGAAATGGTAATATTTTCCGTGCTCATTTTGCTTGTACTGATGATACTGGTTGTAGCGTTTATTATCTATATGGAGCAAGGTCAGAGGCGGATACCGGTTCAATATGCCAAACGGGTTGTCGGCCGCAAGATGTATGGCGGTCAGAGTACACACCTGCCGTTGAAGGTTAATACGTCCGGTGTTATACCGCCGATTTTTGCGTCATCAATTATAATGTTTCCAGCGACTATAGCCAGTTTCATAACCATTCCGTGGATGCAGAGTTTGGCTTCGGCGGTCAGCCCGGGCAATATTGTGTATGAGTCGCTGTATGTCGGGTTTATATTCTTTTTCTGTTATTTTTACACTGCGGTTACCTTCAACCCTGCTGATGTTGCCGACAACATGAAGAAGCAGGGGGGATATATTCCGGGGATCCGTCCGGGTAAGCGGACGGCGGATCATATTGACAGGGTTTTGACTCGTATTACCCTTGTAGGCGCCATATATGTTTCTGCAGTATGCGTACTTCCATCGGTTTTGATAACAAAGTTTAACGTTCCTTTTTATTTCGGCGGCACCGCACTTCTGATCGTTGTGGGGGTGGCGATCGATACGATTCAACAAATCGAATCTCATATGCTGACCCGCCACTACGAAGGGTTTTTAAAAAAGAAACGGGTCTAAAATGAAGTGCCGATTCTGATTGTTTTAAATAAGGAGCGACGGGGGATACAGTATGGCAAAGGAAGAGGCGATTAAGGTTGAGGGCACGGTGCTTGAAACACTGCCCAATGCAATGTTCAAGGTAGAACTGGAAAACAAGCATCAGGTGCTTGCCCATATTTCCGGAAAGATGCGAATGCATTTTATAAAAATTCTTCCCGGGGACAAAGTTACGGTTGAACTTTCGCCCTACGATCTGTCCCGAGGTAGAATAACATACAGATCAAAGTAACTGGATGCTCGATGCTGGATACTGGATGCAAGATAAAATAAATAGTTATCAAGTTTATGTATCGAATATTAAAAATAAAGAATCCAGAATCAAATGTCGAGTAAAAGGAGTATGTTGTATGAAAGTCAGGGCATCGGTTAAAAAGATATGCGCTAAGTGTAAAATTGTTCGCAGGAAAGGGGTTGTCAGGGTTATCTGTGAAAATAAACGACACAAACAGAGGCAAGGATAAAGGAGGATAAGCTTTGGCAAGAATTGCGGGTGTTGATTTACCAAGACGTAAGCGGGTTGAGATAGGGCTGACATATATTTATGGTATAGGCCCAAGCATATCAAAAGGAATACTCCATAAGCTTAATATTGATCCGGATACTAAGACAGATGATTTGTCAGAGTCTGATATTAATAGAATCCGCAAAGTGATTGACGACGAACACAAAGTTGAAGGAGAACTTCGTACACAAGTTTCTATGAATATCAAGAGATTGATGGATTTAGGATCTTATCGTGGGCTTCGTCATAGAAAATCTCTTCCGGTGCGGGGACAGCGGACCAGCACAAATGCACGAACGCGGAAAGGACCGAAAAGGTCTGCTATAAAGAAAAAAGGCGGAGTTAAAAAGAAGTAAACCAGTAAAAGACAGAGGCACAATACATGGCGAAAAAGAAAATCCGGACCAAAAAGAGAGAAAAGAAGAATATATCGACCGGCGTTGTCCATATCCAGTCGACGTTTAACAATACAATCGTTACAATTACAGATCCTGCCGGAAATGTTATAGCCTGGTCTAGTGGGGGTGTTCAGGGCTTTAAGGGATCACGGAAGAGCACCCCATTCGCGGCTCAGCTTGCAGCGGAAGATGCGGCAAAAAAGGCAATGGAGCATGGGATGAAAAATGTTGAGGTGTATGTAAAAGGTCCGGGCTCCGGTCGAGAGTCAGCCCTTCGGTCGTTACAAGCAGCGGGATTCAATGTTGTGATGATTAAAGATGTAACACCCATACCGCATAATGGCTGTCGGCCGCCAAAACGACGCAGGGTTTAAAAAATTGATTATTGACAAAATTTTGCCACAAAAATCACAAAATTTATAAATAAGAAACTAGGGGGAATACTTGTCACGATATATAGGTTCGGTTTGCCGGCTTTGCCGGCGCGAAAACTTGAAACTGTTTTTCAAAGGAGATCGTTGTTATTCTGATAAGTGTGCTTTTGATCGACGGAGTTATCCGCCGGGTCAGCACGGTCAACGCCGTGGAAGAAAAATTTCGGACTACGGAATTCAGCTAAGAGAAAAACAGAAAGTAAAACGTATGTACGGGCTTTCAGAAAAACAGTTTCATCTGTTTTTCAAGAGGGCAGATAATCAGAAAGGCATTACCGGAATAAATTTGCTGGTAATGCTGGAGCGTAGGATTGACAATGTGGTTTACCGTTTGGGTTTTGTGAATTCCCGCGCTCAAGGTCGCCATTTTTTAGGCCACAATCACTTTTTTGTTAACGGCAGGAAAGTTAATATTTCGTCATACCTTATCAAAATAGGCGATGTAATCGAAGTCCGGGAAAAAAGCCGTAAAGTTCAGGCCATAGGAGATTCACTCGATATCGTGGTGCGGCGAGGCGTTCCACAATGGCTTGATTTGGAAAAAGAGAATTTTAAAGGGATTGTAAAAGGTTTTCCCACCCGAGAAGATATAACAGCTCCCATTCAGGAGCAACTTATAGTGGAGCTTTATTCCAAGTAAAGTGAGATCTAGGATATGAGATATTGAATGTAAGACATACCTCAATATCGCCTTTCACATATCCTTCTGATCATCCTCTGAGGCCCAAATTTGGAGATATAATAATGTCATCGAATGAGCTCATGTGCATAAACTGGCAAAAGATGATAACGCCGGAAAAGGTTCAGGTAACCAGTAAGCCCTCTTACGGCAAATTCGTTTGTGAACCTCTTGAAAGGGGATTTGGCATAACCATTGGGAATTCTTTAAGGAGGATCATACTTTCTTCTCTTTATGGAGCGGCTATTGTATCCATAAAGATTGATGGCGTTATGCATGAATTCAGTGTTATTGAAGGCATGTACGAAGATGTCTCCGAGATTATCCTGAATCTAAAAGAAGTGCGCTTTAAAGTTTCCGATCCTGAACCGAAAACCGTACGCATCGATGCACAGGGAAAAGGTGAAGTTACCGCGGGTGATATCATTAGTGATGACGGAAGGTGTGAGGTGATAAATTCCGATCGGCATATTGCGACACTTTCGGATGACGCAAAATTGAAGATGAGCATGACCGTCAAAACAGATAAAGGGTATTCTTTATCCGAAGCAAATAAAGATGAAGACGCACCCTTAGGGACAATACCGATAGATGCGGTTTTTTCACCTATTAAAAGAGTCACCTATGTGGTGGGCAATGCCCGTGTCGGTCAAAAAACCGACTATGACAAACTTACCTTAGAGGTCTGGACAGACGGAAGTGTTTTGCCTGAAGACGCTGTTGCGTATGCTGCCAAGATTTTAAAGGAGCAGATGACTCATTTTATCAATTTTGACGAAGATCTTGAGCCGGAACCCGAGAAAAAAGTCGAAGAGAAAGAAAAGATTAAATTTAATGAGAATCTTTACAAAAGTGTTGAAGAACTTGAACTTTCCGTACGCAGTGCAAACTGTCTTAAAAATGCCAATATCGTCAAAATTTATCAGCTGGTCAGCAAAACCGAGGCAGAGATGCTAAAAACCAAAAACTTTGGAAGAAAATCTCTAAATGAGATTAAAGAAGTCTTAAGTGAAATGGGTCTTTCTCTTGGGATGAAGCTGGAAGGATTTGAGCCGCCTGAGGAAAACTTAGAGGAAGGAGAGTAGTTTGTTCCATGAGACATCGAAAATCCGGTTTAAAATTAAATAGAACGAGTAGTCACAGGACTGCCATGTTCAGAAATATGGTTACCTCTCTCTTTAAACATGAGCGTATCCGCACAACTGATGTCAAAGCAAAGGAATTAAGGCGATGGGCCGACAATTTGATTACGCTGGCAAAACGCGGTGATGTTCATGCAAGGCGTCAGGCGCTTTCAATCATAAGAGAAAAAGATGTGGTTCATAAGCTGTTTGCGGAAGCTGCCGAAAGGTTCGGCTCCGTATCCGGCGGTTATACCCGGATTGTTAAACTGGGGAGACGGCTCGGAGATGCGGCACCGATCTCCTTGATAGAGCTGATTTTTTCCGAAGAGGGTAAAAAGAAGAAGAAAAGAAAAAAGAAAGATAAAGTTGCTCTTAAGAAAAAGCAGGCTGCTGAAAAGAAAGAAGCTGAAGAAAAGAAATCGGAAGAGAAAAAAGAGACTGCATCGGAAGAAAAAACCGCTGAAGAAGAAAAAGACATCGTCGACAAAGAAAAAGATGTGACTGATGAAAAAGAAGCAGAGGTAAAAACCGAATCGACTACTGAAGGTTTGGATGATAAGCTTGAGAAGCAGGCCGAGGCGCCTGTTGAATCAGAAGAAACTGAATCCAAAGAACCTGAAGCCAAAAAGGCTGAAGATGACGCCGGAGATTCCGAAGTGAAAGAATAACCCGTGCTTCCAATTTCAATATCAAAAGGCCCTGCCTGAAAAGACAGGGTTTTTTTATGGTAACGCTTCAGGTAAAATTAAATTTTTACTGAAAAAACTCGTGGATAACGGCTCGTAAAGCCTTTTCTCATGGGTTTTTTCAGAGAATTAAACGGTTATTTTTATGTGACAATTGTTCTTATAAATTGTGTCATCTCGAATAAGACAGCATTTTTTGCCTGAAAATGGGGGACATGCCCACAGTCCGGTATCAGTTTTGAATAGACAGGTCCGGATACATGGCCGACGATACCTTGGATCTGGGCAGGAGTTCCATACTCATCATCTTCACCCTGAAGCACAAGGATTGGGCAGGTTATTTTAGGAAGATATCTTTCAATATTCCAGCTCAAAAATTCGGGCGAAAGCCATCTGTTCGCCCAGCGGTAAAAAATCGTTTCCGTATTCTTTTTGTGATAGCGGGCGAGTTTTTCCTTTAAAGGAGTTGTTTTAAACGCTTCAACCGCTTTACGGATTCCTGCAATTGTTAGCTCTTCAACAAAGATGTGTGCGGCCTCTGTAATTATAGCGCAAACCACATTACCATGAATGGCGGCGGTGATTAATGCAATGGTACCGCCGTCGCTGTGTCCGATGAGAACAGCATGGTCAATATTACATTCCTTTAACAGTTCGGGTAGGTATGTTAAAGATTCTTTTTGCAGGTAGTCCAGGGGCCATGGATCTTCAAACTTTTCAGAGCCGCCATAGCCTTTTCTGTCGTATACCAATCCGGTGCAGCCGGTCGCTTCGCAGAGTGTTTCCGGGAAATCTCGCCAGAGTTCGATACAGCCAAGGCCTTCATGTAGAAAGACCAGTGTTGGTCGATCCGTTGCAACTGAGTCTGATCGAAGCTCAATGCTTTTGACCCTGAGCCGGCAAGCGGCGGCACGTACATGAAATGTCCGGCAAGAAATATGCCGTTCTTGTTTGGAATTTTGTTTCATTTAATTGGAATTAAAATCAGCAAGCTCTCCATAATTAATTGAGAAATTACTACAATCAGGCCTAACTGCTTGACAAATTTGCCGAATTTGCCAGAATAGACTATAAATGCATGGATTTGTCAAGAGTGATGAATGGGTCCTATGAATATTGCAACCACTATCATCCCGATATTTGCCATAATCAT
>MAXL01000522.1 GCA_001751005.1 Desulfobacterales bacterium S5133MH16 | reverse complement strand
TTTTTCAGGCTTCAATGACTCTTAATCCCCTTTCTGTAACGTTTTGTAAGAGGACGCTGCCGGAGAAGCACATAGGTTGCTCCTGCACCGCCGTCACAGGATCTTGCACTTGAAAAGGCGATGACCCACTTCCGCCAGGGTCCGCAGGTAAGCCATTGGATAACCCCGGTTTTTAAGACCGGCTTGTCAGGCGAGGAAAGGCCGCGGCCGTGTACAATCAGAACAGCCTTTTTACCGGTTGTTATGGAATCTGTTAAAAACAGTTCAAAAGCATTCCGGGCATCTTCCACTCCGAGTCCGTGGAGATCGATATGCGCCTGTATTGAGAAATCTCCCCGGTGCAGTCGTTTTGTAATCTCAGGATGTACATTATATCCCCTGCCTTCGATATATTCCGGAGTATCGGCAACAACAAAACCGGTTCCGAATTTCACAAGATTATCCAGCTTAAGCAAGGTTTCATCTTCAGAATCATGATCCGGGCCGGCCGGCGGGCCGGAGTTGAATCTGTGTTCTATCCGGTCTTCCCTGGGGATCGGTGTAACGTCTGCCATTTCCTTCAAAAAAAGTTCATTTTCAGATGGTTGTTTATCGAGTATATTTTCAGCAGGTTTATAAAGGTGATGTTCGCTGTCGCAGGTTTTCAAAACTTCCTTTTCCGCATGGCCAACAGGGGAGGGCGCGGATTTTAATGATTTTTTCTCAAGCAGTTCTTTCAATTCTTTAAACGGTTTGAAAGCTCCTGACGACTTGGAAGTTTTCATATTGTCCCTCCAAATTTGACCTTTTACGGAGGATTTGTTTTTTGGATAAAAACTTTTTTTTCGTTGATTTCTATGGCTATCATTTTGTTATAACTCGGGAGGCCCTGCTGGTATCAGACAGGCAAAAACCAGGGGATCTTGACTGGCGTTTTTTATCTGGTGCTCTTCATTGCCGGGTATAAAAATAACATGGCCTTTGGTTACAGGCATCCATTTATCCTGGGATAATACTTCACCTTTGCCTGAATGAATGATGATCTCATGCTCCCATTCATGTGAATGCTTTGGAGTATAGCCACCTTCAGACAGTTCAAAAAATCGCATGCAAAAATTATTAGCCCCGTCAGACTTGCCGATTACTAAACGTCCCGTAACCCCTTTTACAGTATCAGCATCGAAACGCTTGGGTTCTGCTTCAGAATAGTGTATGATTTTCATTATCCTCTACTTAATCCAATTGAAAATACTAAATTATCTTTAATATCAATCTGCAAGGTTCGGGTCAACAAAAATGGAGAATGAGTGATTGGTTATGCAGATCGGCTCAAAAAAGTGGAAGAATGTTATATATGACGGCGCCAAAGATCTTGAAATTCAAATTGATAGGGGGAAAATAGATCAATTTGGAATCCATGCCTCTGAACTTTTAAAGTGGACCCGAAAGATCAACCTGACCGCCATTTCCGATCCTTTGGAGATTGCGGTAAAGCATTTTTTGGATTCCATAGTACCGACCCCGTTTATTCCTCCGCATATCTCTTTGCTCGATATGGGTTCGGGCGGCGGATTTCCCGGGATTCCTCTTAAGATCATGATACCGTCTTTATCTGTTACGCTTATTGATGCCTCCAGAAAAAAGATCAGTTTTTTAAGACAGGTGATCAGAATGCTCGGTCTTGATAATATTGAGGCTTGTCATGTCAGGGCTCAGGATCTATCCAGGGATTGCAGGCTTAATAATACTTATGATGTTATAATAAGTCGCGCCTTATCTTCCATGGTGAATTTCGTTCAAATGTCGTTGCCTTTGCTTGCAAAAGATGGATTTATCATCGCCATGAAGGGGAAAGTAACTGATAAGGAAATTGAATCCGCGCTATCACTAATAAAGAAAATGCCTGACATGCAGGAAAACAGCAGGGGCAAGTTTAACATGGTATTGAAGAAATATAGACTTCCGTATCTAAAATCCCAACGGTCTATTGTGATTATAAAGAACGTTCTTTGAAGAATTTAGGTTTTGATAAGTATGGACAAGTATAAATCCTTTTGATATTGTTTTGTAACTTAAAAATTTTCAAGAAGTATCGGGAGCTTAAAAAAAACGTAAGAAAAAGGAGAAAAACTATGCCCAGTAATGACCCGCAGCACACCATCGATCTCACCGTGGACCTGAATAATCTTTATCGTGAGGAATCCTTCACCGATATCAAAGTCGCCGCCATAAGGCGACTCACACCTGTAAAGCCCGATGGATCTGATGATGAAAGCCGTGATTCCATTTTTATGGCACAGACACAGTTGATGTCGCCATCGGGGCCCGTAGTACTTCAGTCTATTCTTGATGCCGGGACTTTAGAACAGGCCATGGAGAGATTTCCCAAGGCCATGCAAAAAGAAATGGACAGGGTAATGGCAGAAGAAAAGAAAAAGGAATAGGGGAGAGTTGTATGAAAGTTTTAATCTGCGGCAAAGGCGGCAGCGGAAAGAGTACTCTCTCGGCCCTTATTGCGATGGCTTTGAAAAATCGCGGGTACCGTATTTTACTGGTGGATGCTGATGAATCGAATTATGGTCTTCACCGTTTGCTTGGCATTTCCCATCCTGTTTCATTAATGGACAGTCTGGGCGGTAAAAAGGGGTTCAGACAAATGACAGGGTCGGCATTTCCCCAGACCTTAGATGCCGTTCCTTTTAAGGAAAGGATACGCATCAATGAAATTCCGGGGGACTGTATCACTGAATCTGACGGAATCAAGCTGCTTGTTGTTGGAAAGATACATCATTTTGGAGAAGGATGTGCCTGTCCCATGGGGATGCTTTCAAAAATGGTGTTGTCAAAACTCGATTTTAAAGAAAATGAAATTGTTATTGTAGATACTTCTGCGGGGATTGAGCATTTTGGTCGCGGAGTCGATGCGGAATGCGATATGATCATCGGAGTGGTGGATCCCTGCTTTGAATCCTTTGTGCTGGCAGAGCAAATGCGTGATATGGCAACAAAAGCGGGAGTCGAAATATTTTTTGTGCTCAACAAGTTTGATGAAAAAACCATAGATACAATGCATAAAAATATAGACCATGAAACGGTGATTGCCGAAATTCCGTATATGGATACTATTTTTATCGATAATCTTGAGGGTAGGGAACTCGGGACAAGTTTTTTGGAAATAGATCCGATCTGTCAACGAATAGAAGATGTTAAACATAAGATATGATTCAACCGGAATGAAACGTTGGGGCTAAAAAGGTCGAATAGCCAATGGAAAACCCGAAAACCATACCAAGCGGCGCCTATCCCAACCGTCCGCTTGTGGCAGTGGGGGCCGTTGTTTTTAAGGAAGACAAGGTCTTGCTGATACTGCGTGCCAAACCGCCTGCTGAAAACCACTGGACCATTCCCGGAGGATCCGTTGAACTGGGTGAGACCCTTCAGGAAGCGGCAGAACGGGAAATATGGGAAGAGACCGGCCTAACCATACAGGCCGGAGAGCCTGTATATACATTTGATGTAATTGAACGTGACGCAAAAGGGGCAATCCTGTTTCACTACGTTATTGTGGACCTGGCGGCCGATTATGTGAGCGGAGAACTCAGACCCGGCGATGATGCCATTGATGTATGCTGGGCCTCATTCAGGGACGTTAAAAGCCTGAAGGTCAGCACTGCGACACGTAAGCTGTTAAAGCAATACCAGAGGTCCGGGTGGGGGTAAATCGATAGTATAGGAATTTCCTTTTTAGACACGGATTACACGGATGTCCACGGATTAGCTTTATGTTGTTTGAACAATGGTTCATTGTTCAAACAATGCTTTCATTTCATAAATGCTGCCGCATTTATGAAATAAAGGGCAGTGTAATCAGTGAAATCCGTGTCAGA
>MAXL01000521.1 GCA_001751005.1 Desulfobacterales bacterium S5133MH16 | reverse complement strand
GGTAAGTTATTCGCTATTTTTTCAAATTCTTCAAACTTCAAATCTAAAATAAAATCTGCAAGTTCCAAAATGGATAAAACATCATATTCTTCTGGTATCAAGTCCTGATATATATTACCCATAGTAGCAAATTGCCGAATCATTTTATAGTAATTTCTTATGCTTTCTGAACTTCCTTCTATTGTGTTTGGTTGTTGAATGTTTATTGTTTCTTTAAACAAGGTAACAAGTTGTTTTGCAGATACATCCATCAAAATTTTCCTTTTAATTATTTTATTTCTTTGCTTTTACTAGAGTCATTATAAAATCTCGTCTAGTAAACGCTCTAATTTTCAATTCAACTCTTTCTACTAATGCTTTAAATTCTTCTACTGTGAAATCCTTCTTAAATTCATTTTCCATTTCTTGTAATATGTTCAAACCATCTTTTAAATTTTGAACATATAAATTCGTCAAATCCTTCAACAAGAAAATAGTAAAACCAGAATTTCCCAAGTCTGATAATAACTCATACGGATATTGATCGTGATGATTAGAAGTTTTCCTATATTCAACAACCTCATCAGGTACAGATTCTCGTTCTCTGCACCACTCTATAATTGCTAAAGTTCCCCCTGGTTTTAAGAAAGAGTAAAAATTATTCCACACTTTTTTTCTTTCATTTTCAGGAATATACAATAATGTTTCTCGAATCCATATTAAATCAAAATGGTTTTTGTTAAATTCTGTAAAACGTAAATCACCTTGAATAAATTCAACTTTTTTAGATTCATCTGATGTCTGTCGTTTTTTACAAATATCTACCATATCTTGTGATAAATCTAAACCTATCACCTGAGCACCAAAATACTTATTAAAATAATGGGTAGCTGCTCCTAATCCACTACCAACTTCTAATACATTTTCTATGTTATCTAATTCTAATGTTTTAAATAAAAGATCCAACACTTCATAACCACCAGGACTGTGAAACCCTCTTCCATAATATTTTTCCGAACATAAAATACTTTTTCTTGCATATCTATTCTTCATTGCTATCCTCCAAATCCTTTTATATATTCTGCATCATACAGTAACCAAGCTTAACAACTCTTATTCTATGCATACTCTCTGTGCAATCTCTTTCATTGAACGTTCATGCACATTTCGATGTAGGGACTACAGTCAATACCCACATAATAGTTTAGGTTCAATCCGGCCATCAGACGCAGACGATTATCGATCCGGTTGCCTGACCCTATTAATATATATTAAAGGTTTAATTAATCTTGCATATTTAATCCCATATCCCAGAAACCTATCTCAAGAGAAGTAGCTTGACGAAAGGTCTTAACCAGACTCTCAAATCGGCCTGCCCCCATGCGTGATGCTGCTAATTTGTCTAAATTAAGTACCGCAGCCTTTGCTACATTTTGAAACTCTTCACCTGAATACATTTCAATCCAATCCTTATAGGGGTTTCCTTCAAGTTTAGTTTTTGGATCATTCACCAGATTTTCACCAATTACAGCGTAACCGATAACGCACGGAGCAAGCGCTACATGCAAATCTAAAACGTCACCAGCAAGTCCACGTTCTAAAACGTAACGAGTATATGCCATATTTGCTCTGGCTTCGTTTTTAAGCTCCATTTCTTGCTCGGTTAGTCCCCAGCCGGCACAATATTTTACGTGGAGCTCCATTTCATAGTTGATAATGGCATTAAGAGTTGAGGCAGCTGCTCGCATATCGGCAAGCGTGTCAGCTTTATAAACCGCAAGGGCCCAGGCCCGAGAGAAGTGAATAAGAAAGAGATAATCTTGTTCCAAATAGTGACGGAAACTCTGTTCAGGTAAAGTCGCATCACCGATACGTTGAACAAATTCATGGTTGCAATAACCAGCCCATTCGTCGGCGCAAGCCGAACTAAGCCTCCCGAACAATGTGTTTGGATCGTTGAAATTATCAACGTCTTTTGTCATTTTATGTTACTTTTCTTTTCATTTGCATTAGTGCAGCAAACATTGTTTAATAAACCGATTCTTTTTATTAATATGTAAATTGTAGGACTGCACCATGCTTGCCACAGTGCTCAATCAATTCAAATTAGAAATTTGTGAAGAATAGAAACTATATTCTGTTGCTTCAAATTCCATGTATCTAATAATATCAGGCGAACAACAATCTTCACCAATTACATATATCCTAAATTCCAATAAAAATCAAAGGGTCAAATCCTGTTAAATGGATTCACCCTTATCGAAAAAGATAACACAAAAATTTAGGACCTATGATACTTACGGAAATATAGCAGTTATTTCCAGCCTCGCCCATTCAACAATCCGTATCGTAATTAATGTTTCAAATAAATGGGTTATTCTTTAGTTTTTAATCAGATTCGCTATGTCTTGTGCCTTCTTTTCGGCATCGCTTTCTCCAAGCTCAATGATATGGTTCAGGGAATGCGGATCAAACATGACCATGCTGAGCCAATCTGGACTTTCGGTTTCATGTGATCCAAAGCCTTCAATTTTTTTCAGGACAGCCCGGGTTACATGTAAAGATCCGCCCTTGTAAGAGGCAGACCGGAGGCTCCCTTGGCTGAATGTTTGGTCGCAACAATCTGACAAATATGCATTGACCCATCTGCAAGCCCTGTGGAGACTCCCGCCAGATAAAGCGCCCACATACGAAATTTTTCCATGCCCACGAAATTGGTCGCTTCTTCCCTGCGGGCCATGAGCCTTCGGTACCAGTGGCGGGTCGTAAGGGCGTAATGTTCGCGCCAGGCCTCGACATCATGCATCTCGAAACCGCAGATTTCAAGCAGACCAATAGTGTGTCCCACATTATCCAGTTCACTTCCTGGAAAGATATATTTTAAGAGCAGGCGGCGTTCGGGTCTGATCCTGCGGGCTGTCCTACGGGTGGGTTTTGCGTGGCGGGAGAGACCGTGGTTTAAGAGTATGCCCCGATCCCGCAGAAGGGTATTGATTTTCTGGAAATATCTCGTCATGTTGGCAATTCCGATATGCTCGAACATTCCGACGCTTGCGATTTTATCATAAGTGTCTTCAAGGGTTGAGTAATTTCGGAGCTCGATGGTTACACGGTCCTCAAGACCGAGTCTTTTTATTTTTTCCATGGCATAGTCGACCTGTTTTTGAGACAATGTAACACCGTGTGCCCTGACACCATAGTTCCGGGCAGCATGGCAGATAAGCCCCCCCCAGCCGCAACCGATATCGAGCAGTTTTTCATCGGGCTTCAGACGCAGTTTTCTGCAGATCATCTCGAGTTTGTCATGCTGGGCCTGGTCCAGGGAATTATCCTGATGAGTGAAATAACCGCAGGAATATTGCATTTCAGATCCTAGAAACAGCGCATAGAAATCATTGCTGATATCGTAATGAAATTGAATGAATTCTTTGTTATCCCTTCGTGATTCCCTGCGGCCCACTTCGTCGTCCTGGTATTCATGTTGAGTGGTTACTTTCCCGGCAGGGGTTAACAGGAGTGGAAGGACTTGCCTGAACAGGAAGAACTTGTTTAACTTTTTTAACTTCTTTTTTGGACGTTTTTCGCGAGCAACCGCAATGAACTCAATCAGGTCACCGTGGAGGTCAATATGGCCTTTTACATAATGAAGGAGCAGGTTCTCGTAAGTAGGCCTCCGCAGGAGTGCTCCGATTACTCCTGGGCCGTTAATGGCTATAAAAAAATCGGTGTCGATATTCCTGCCCAGTGGAATCATCGATCCGTCCCAGAGGCGGATGGAAAAACGGGCATTGATCAACTCTCCGATATGCTCGAAAAGCCTACGTGCGACGGCCAGTCTGTTTTGGTCTGAAAAAAAGGGCATATATAACCTCGGTTGGGAATACTGGAAAGAGGAAGTACCTATTGTCCTCGGTAATTTGCAACTAAGTTTTCGTTGATTATATTTTTATCATTCTAACTAGTGTCCATCCATAAATGGTCTTTTTGCTTGCCCAGTTAAATCCGTATTTAATATTTAACCGGGGCCCAATCTCTGCGTTATGTTCAAAAAATAATCCTCGGAATAATAAACATATGCCTGTGGTTATTTTTTTCACATGCCTTGATCTTGAACAAAAATCCTCATTTATGGGTGGACACGAACTAAGATCCTGCGTAATCTTAGGGGGATTTATTATTTCCCGATGCCCGAAATATCCGACCCGGACGGGCAATTTACCCTCCGACTTTTTCACCGAAAGCCTTTCCATAGGCGCGGCATGGCTCCTCGCCTTTCCCGGAGTCCAGAATCTGCTCCTTGACATTAAACGCGCCCAAGTCCGCCATTTTCATCCCGAATACGAATTCCAAGGTGTTGTGGATGATCTTCGGTCCATTGCCGATATGCGTGTGAGACCCGAAACTGCCGCCGGTTTTTTCCGCTAAATCGGCTTTTTTGGCCATGAAAAGGAATTGCTTCATCTCTTCGGTGATGGTTTCAAAATAGGTTGGACAACCGAAGATGTAACCGTCGAATCCTTCAAGTTCCTTTTCGCTCCCGATCTCCCCGATGCGCCGAACGACCGCTTCTTTTCCGGCTTCGCGGACGCCCTGCGCAATAGTTTCCGCCATCTTCTGTGTCCTGCCCGTTTTGCTGTCGTATGCGATCAAAATTTTTTTCATACTCGTCTCCTTTTTATCAATCAATCGGTGTTCATCCGATCCGATTCCACGATTCACGATTCACTTTTTTCACCTCGATGTTTTTTAATTCTTGTCTTGGTCCGGTTGATCAGTTTCGTGATCTTAATATTTCGCGGACAGGCCCGTGTACACTCGAAATGGTTCTTGCACGGCCATACACCGTTCGGAGAATCCAAAACCGACAGCCGCTCCGCGAACCCTTTGTCCCGGCTGTCGTTGTTGAACCTGCCAGCCTGGGCGATGGCCGCCGGACCGAGAAAGTCCGGATTTTCATACAGCACCGGGCAGGCAGAGAAACAAGCGGAGCAGAGAATACAGTTTGTAGGATCGTCGAAGGCCTTCTGTTGCTCGGGGGACTGGACCCGCTCCTTCTCCGTGACGGGATCGTCGTTGATCAGGAACGGTTTTACCGATCGGTACTTCTCGAAGAACCCTGTCTGATCCACGATAAGATCCCGCAAGACGGTGAAATGGTTTAGAGGTTTGATCTCTATCTCCGCCCCGTCGGCGTCAGCAACATCCCGCACAAGCGTCTTGCAGGCCAGGCGGTCCTTTCCGTTGATCCGCATCGCGTCCGACCCGCACACACCGTGCGCGCAGCTTTTCCGGAAACCCAGGCTCCCGTCTCGATATTCCTTGACATGAATCAAGGCGTCCAGGACCCTGTCTGTGGGCTCGACCTCGATTTCATGTTTTTCCACATATGGCTCGGCATCGGTTTCCGGATTGAATCGTTGGATATTGAGGATAATTTTCATAATTCGCCCCCCTTTTCTAATACGTTCGAGGTTTCGGCTCCCAGCGGGAAAGATCGACCGGTTTGTAATCGATCCGGACAGCGTCTTCATCCAGCCGGGCAAGGGTGTGCTTGAGCCAGTTTTCATCATCCCGGTCCGGATAGTCCTCCCGGGAATGAGCGCCACGGCTCTCCTTCCGGTTCCTGGCGGATTCGGCGGTTATCAAGGCCAAGTCCAGAAGGTTCCCCAATTCCAGGATCTCCAACAGATCCGTGTTGAAGGCCTTGCTTCGGTCCTGGACGCGCACCTTTCCGTACTCTTCGCGAAGTTCCCGCAACACGTCGACAGCTTTGGCCATGTCTGTTTCGTTGCGGTACACGCCGACGTTCTCCATCATTTCAAACTGCATTTTTTCCCGAATTTTTTCCCCGTGCGGCCCCTTTTTTCCGTCGGTCAGCTCCGCAATGCGTTTTTTCGCAGGCTCCGCGACGTGCTTGCCGAAAGTGGGCGGATCGGCGTTCTTTACGTAATCCGCGATGTGGATTCCCGCCCGCCGACCGAAGACGACCAGGTCCAGCAGACTGTTTGTTCCTAACCGGTTGGCCCCGTGGACGGATACGCACGCGCATTCGCCGGCCGCATACAGACCGTCGTAGAATCCCCCTAAGCCGTCCGCGACGACCCGCCCATTTACATCCGTGGGGAGACCGCCCATGGCATAGTGAGCCGTGGGTTGGACCGGAATGGGACCTTCGGCCGGATCGATCCCCAGGTATGTCTTGCAGAAGTCGGTGATGTCCGGAAGCTTGGCCAGGATCACTTCTCTGCCGATTTCGGTGGCGTCCAGATGGAGATAATCGTTGATCTTTCCGTCCCCTCTGATCCCCCTTCCTTCCCTGATTTCGGTGATCATGGAGCGGGAAACGATATCCCTCGGCCCCAAGTCGAGCAGAGTCGGTACGTATCGCTCCATGAAGCGTTCGCCGTACCGGTTTCGGAGGATGCCTCCTTCTCCGCGCACCGCCTCCGAAATCAGGATGCCCATGCCCTTGATTCCCGTTGGGTGGAACTGGAAGAATTCCATGTCTTCCAGCGGGACCCCGCGCCGGGCCAGAACGGCGGGCCCGTCTCCCGTGTTGGCGTAAGCGTTGGACGTGATCCGGAACATGCGGCCGAACCCGCCGGTTGCGAAGAACACGGCTTTGGCCTTGAAGATGTGAATGTCGCCGGTGGCGAGTTCCACCGCGACCACGCCGCCGCATTTTCTGCCGTCCATGACAACGTCCACAACCTGGAACTCGTCAAAAAAGGTGATCTGGTTCTTAATGCACTGCTGATAGAGCGTCTGAAGGATCATGTGGCCGGTCCGGTCCGCGGCGTAGCAGGCCCTTCGCACGGGCGCCTCGCCGAAATTCCGGGTGTGCCCGCCGAACCGTCGCTGATCGATGCGCCCTTCGGGTGTACGGTTGAAGGGCAGTCCCCGGTTTTCGAGATCGTACACGGCCTGCACTGCCTCTTCCGCGAGGATGAGCGCCGCGTTCTGGTCCACGAGATAGTCACCGCCCTTGACCGTGTCGAAGGCGTGCCATTCCGGTTTGTCCTCTTCCACGTTGCCCAGCGCGGCGCAGATCCCCCCCTGGGCCGCGCCTGTGTGGCTCCTGATGGCGTAAACTTTCGAAAGAACGGCTGTTTTCGCTTTTTTACTGGCTTCGAGAGCGGCGTACAATCCCGCTCCGCCGGCCCCGATGACCACGGCTTCGAATTCGTGTATCACATCCGGTCTCCTTTCTCGGTTTCATGCGGCTGGTTTATTTATTCGGTTTTGTCATATTTTTATTCTGTACAGTACTATTAGATGATAGGAAAGTTTAAAATTTCCTGCCTGTGTTGCACCCGTAAAACAACTGAAATTATAAAAATTCCTTCAAGACACATTAACTTTCAGAATTGATCTGCATGACAAACCGCTTCAGCCCAAATACGCCTCTAAATCGACCTCATCGATCTGCTCAGACTTAAGGTATTGCTTGGCATATTCCTTATAGATGTCTGAACGCAAAAAGAGCTCAAACAGTTCTGCATCAATGTGCTCTTCTTTTTTCATGAAACTCATGATTTTAATCGCCTCGGAGAGTGTTTTCCCTTTTTTGTAAGGCCTGTCTGATGCCGTGAGTGCCTCGAAGATATCGGCGATTGCCATGATGCGCGCCGGGACTGAGAGGTCGTCTTTGGTGAGCCGCCGCGGGTAGCCGGTACCGATCATTGTCTCATGGTGTGTCCCGGCATATTCGGGTATCCGGGCCATGTGTTCTGGATAGGGAAGACGTTCGAGCATTTTAATACTCTTGATCACATGTTCGTTGATTTTGAAACGCTCATCGTCAGTCAGCGTGCCTTTTTCGATGCAGAGATTATAAATCTCGCCATAGTTGCACAGGTATTTGGGCACTTCCAGCTTGAATCCATCCTTTCGGTAGGCATCAGCATCAAAACCGACACGTTCGATCAGATGTTCGGGACGGTCACTTAGTAGTTGTTCAACTGCCGGAACCGGACGTTTTTCTACCCCCGCATAGCGCATCAGTTCGGTATCGGAAAGACCTAAACGGTCATCAAAGTGCCGTACCCATGTATGTTTGGCGATAGAGCGGATGCGCTCTTTTTTCTCATCACTCATATACTCCCCGCCGATATTCGATTCGGCGATGAAAGCAAAATCATCCAGCAGGTCACGGTGCTGCTGTGCTTTCCACTCTTCCAGCGCCGTTTTATCCTCTCCTTTGATAATCCGTTCATAATACTCGATCTCGATATCCCGCCAGATCATCTCAAATCGGCTACGGATCTCGTGGATACGGTTGTAGATGGTTTCGAGCTTGGTTGCTTTGTCGACCACATACTCAGGGGTTGTGATCTTTCCGCAGTCATGCAGCCATGCCCCTATCTCAAACTCCCGCCAGTCATCTTCACTTTCAAATCTGAAGTCTTTAAAGCTCCCCTCATTCCTGTCGCTGGCTACCCTGGCCAGCATCATGGCGATGACAGGCACCCGCTTACAGTGCCCTCCGGTATAGGACGATTTCGCATCAATAGCATCGGCGATCAGTTTGATGAACGAATCCATCAGCTCTTTTTGTGACTCTTGATAGGCGCGGATGCTCTCCGACATCGAAACCAGTGAATCGGAGAGCTCTGCAAGTTCAATGATATTGGTCTCAAGCGGCCTCACTTCGTCAAAACGGCGTTCCCTGATCTTTTCGTTTTCCGCCATCAGGGCTTTAACGGGTTTGGCAATGCGAGAGGTAGCATAGAGGATCATCGGGATACTCAGCACCAGAAACAGCAGCGCAGCCCCCAGTGAATAGAGAATTTTTTCCAAATAAGGTCTTAGCATTACATCAGCATCGACGCTGAAGCCAAGATAGGTATTGGAGCCCAGCTCATTGGAGAGGGTTGTGACCATGGCAAAGATCTGTTTGCCATCTTTGTCATAGCTGAACATCCGGTCAGCTTTTCCCTCTTTGAGCGCATTGCTCAATGGTGCGTTGACCTGTTCCTCGTCACTGATGGATGAGGCGATGATGGAGCCGTCTCTGCCAAACATATAGATCTTGCTCGTTGGAGCAAACGACTGTTGTCGCAGCAGTGCGTTGAGTTTTAGTAAGGTGAAATCGATGGCCAGTACCGCCCCGGTGTCACTAATCGTTTTTGAAAATGTGATCCCTTTTTGCCCCAGGTTGCTAAAAAGGTAAGGATCGCTTCTGGTGGCCTTATCGCTTTGTGTCGCCTGGGTAAACCATGGACGTGTATTGGCCAGATATCGAGATGGCTCATTTCGGCTGGCAATAAGGGTAAATGTTTCATCGAGATAGTCAAAGCTGCGTATCCTTCCCTGAGGTGCATTATAGATCTTGATCACCATCCATCTGGTATTTTTTGGAGCCTTGAATACCTTGTGAAGTTCTGTCGAACTGTGCATATTGACCACTTCGAAAAAGTTGCCGTTCGCATGACCGACATAGATAGCGTAGATATTGTTGTTGAGCTGCATATTGTGCGCATAACGACTGATGGTCTCAAGCGGCAGCTTCTCACTGATTGTGTCGGCAATGCCGGGATAGAGTTCGGTATGGTAGAGCATCGCTTTGGACAGCCGATCGCCGGCCTGAATATGCAGGGTGATCTTTTCAGCGATCTTTTTGAAGGTTTTATGGGTAGCATCCAGCGCCATCTTCTGGCTAAAATAGTACTGCAGCCCCAGAAGCGATGCGGCAACAAGCCCCACGACGATCATAAAGTTGGTCAAAATATTGGTACGAATCGTGATTTTGTGAAACATAGCCGATCTCCTTGCCCGGGAAGTGATGGATTCATCACTTCTCTTTATCCGGGTCAAGCAACTCATCGTTCATGTAGGAATAAATTCCAGGGGACTCAAAAAGGTCTGGGCCGGGTTCATGTTTTGCGCTACACCCTACCGGCTGAGCGACACCGATCTGCGGATCGAGGCCCATTATCTCGTAAAAGACATGGGAGTGTATCCAATGATCAGCGCTGAGACCTATGTGACCGTGGGGATTTGAGGGATATCTATTGGATTATTGTTTGTTTTGTTTCAACAGCTTTAATCCTTCCTCCACGGCTATTTTTCGCCCTCGCATAGCTGATTGGCTTATATGCGATAACCGCATTTTGACCCCCTAAAGTATTAGAAAAAACCGCTCGACGAATTATTTTTTGTTCCGGCAGTTTTATTAATAAGATAGGAGTGTAGAGTCAACCTTTTAGTTTCAGGAGATATTTCAGATATTCAATGTCCTTGGGTCGCAGGTTAATATCCATGGACCGAAAAAGCAGTAGCGCCGATTATCACAAATATTACTTTATACTCTTTTAATGGGCTATTAACCCATTTATGAGCAGGTATTAAATCGGCAAAAATATCGGCAGAAAAATCGCCTCCACTTGACTTTTTATTAAATTTCTGTATTAATACTGATAATTTAAAAAAATATAAATCGGCAGAAAAATCGGCAAAATGTTTCATCCAACTCATAAAATGACCCCCCAGATGCCAGAAGCCAGCGGGGATCTTTCCGACCTTGCGCTGGACGTCTACCGTAAGTCCGCGTACTTGGGCGGTCGGTTGCATCTGACCACCCGAAAGGCGCTGGTCGAGTTTTTACGGCTGACCAACAGCTATTATTCGAACCTGATTAAAGGTTACTACACCCACCCGGTCGACATCGAGCGAGCCATCAAAGACGACTTCGCAGCAGAACCGCCCGTCAGATTTTGCGCCAGCTCACCGATGAAGGACTACTGGTGTCCGACACCCTGAAGGCTCCCGTTCGCCTGGCGTTTTCTGCGGCAACCTCCACGCATTGGTTTCCGGACCTGATTTCAGAATGGAATCCAACATATAGACCTCATTAATTTATTTGAACGTTATAAAAGAAGGAGAGCTTATCAATAATCAAATGAAGCCCACATTAAAGCAATTTTACAATCTTATGGCCCGGACAAGAGACATGCGGTTTAAAATTGTTGAAAACATTATCATGAACCGTCAAATTTCGCCTGACTGGATAAAATCCCTGAAAAACTTCCTTGCATCGCTTGACGGCATCCGTTCTGAAAACCAAAAAAAAATCCTCTACCTCGATGACTCCATGCGGAATAATTCAAAAAAGATTGAAGTGGACCTGACTTACGAGGTCACAGAACTGGAAAAGGACATTTTTTACCTTGAAAACGGTGAAGAAGCATTCATTGACTATCTTTCCAGTCTTCATGTCGGGTTCCAAAAGCATGTGGACAACGGTTTGAATAAACTCACCGGTCTAAGCTTCAATTGTTTTATTACTGACCGGGACGGAACAATAAACAATTACTGCGGCAGATATCGGTCTTCGGTTCAGTCAATTTACAATGCCGTTTTTCTTACCAGATTCGCAAAAAAAAGAGCGAAAAACCCTATTATAATAACCTCCGCCCCTCTGAAAGATCCGGGTATCGTTGATGTCAGTGTTAATCCTGAAAAGACTATTATTTATGCAGCTTCAAAAGGAAGAGAATTTATAGACCTTTCCGGAAACCGGAGAACCTATCCCATAGACGATAAAAAGCAGGAGCTTATTGACAGGCTTAACCAAAAGCTCAGCGCTCTTCTGCAAGAACCGTCTTTTGAGCAGTTCTCCATGATAGGTTCCGGGCTGCAGTTGAAGTTTGGCCAGACAACAATAGCGCGCCAGGATATCAGCAGGTCTGTTTCTGAAGATGAATCAGAGGCATTGCTTAAAAGGATTAGAAGTCTTGTGTCAGATATTGATCCGGAAAACAGAGATTTCAGAATTGAGGATACCGGCCTTGATATTGAAATAATTCTCACAATCGAAAACTCTGAATCCGGGCCCAAGGATTTTGACAAAGCGGACTCGGTAAAATTTCTTGATTCAGAATTAGGGCTTAACATGTCAGAAGGGCCGCATCTTATCTGCGGGGATACATCATCAGATATACCGATGATAGAAGCCTCTATAAATAAAACTGACGACACATGGTCCATTTTTGTTACAGAGGATAAAGAACTTGCCGGCAGGGTCACGGCGGTATGCCCGAACTCTGTTATCGTACCGGAACCTGATATGCTGGTTACAATTTTAAATTTGATGGCTTCGTAAAAAGTCCAACTTCTGCGTTGCGCTGCATTCCTCGTCACTGCAACGTACTATATGTACGTCTCATTCCTCGGAATTTGCGCGCC
>MAXL01000520.1 GCA_001751005.1 Desulfobacterales bacterium S5133MH16 | reverse complement strand
CTTTTTACGAGTTCATCAAATATGGCTTGACTAATTTTTTGCATTCGTTCAGAATTTTATATTTAGCGAATGTGTTACCACAGACCATCAAAGAACCCGTTAAAACGCAAGGATTAAAAATGACTTATGAACCTGTAATCGGGCTTGAAGTTCACGCTCAGCTTAAGACGAAAACAAAGATTTTCTGCAGCTGCTCAACATCATTCGGGGCGCCGCCCAATACCCACACCTGTCCGGTTTGCCTGGGTATGCCCGGTGTGCTTCCGGTGCTTAACAAAAAGGTGGTTGAATACGCCCTGCGAATGGCTGTCGCAACAAAGTGTATGATCAACCGGGAGAGTAGTTTTGCCCGCAAAAACTATTTCTATCCCGACCTCCCAAAAGGATACCAGATTTCCCAGTATGAACTGCCGATTGCCGAAAACGGATTTATTGAGATAGAAATAAACGGCAATCAAAAAAGGATCGGTATTACCCGGATACACATGGAAGAAGACGCAGGCAAGCTGTCCCATGATCCTGACCGCCCGTTGAGCAAGGTGGATTTCAACCGTACCGGAGTACCCCTGATCGAAATTGTAAGTGAGCCGGATATACAGACTCCTGAAGAAGCCGGGGCTTATCTTCGACATCTAAGATCCATTGTCCGCTATCTCGGAATTAGCGACGGTAACATGGAAGAAGGAAGTTTTCGCTGTGACGCCAACATATCCATACGACCAAAAGGATCTGAGACCCTGGGGACCCGAACGGAAATAAAAAACTTAAACTCTTTCAAGCATGTTGAAAGTGCGCTTTATTTTGAGATCAACCGGCAAAAAGAAATTTTAGAAGACGGCGGCCAGGTCATTCAGGAGACCCGGCTGTGGGACCCTGTTAAAAACAAATCCATATCCATGCGGGGCAAGGAAGAGGCCCATGACTATCGCTACTTTCCGGACCCCGATCTTTTGCCGCTGGTTATAGACGATCACTGGATCGATTCGATCAGAAAAAGACTCCCCGAACTTCCGGATGAAAAAAAGAAGCGCTTTATGGATGAATACGGTCTTCCTTCATACGATTCCGGTTTTCTTACATCGAGCCACGAGCTTGCAGACTATTTTGAGGAATGTGTTACACAATTTCCCAATCCCAAGCCGGTCAGCAACTGGATCATGGGGTCATTGCTGGGCCTTTTAAACGCCCAGGGCAAGCCAATTACCGAGTCTCCGATTTCCCCCGGCAATCTCGCCCAACTTCTTAAACTGATTGACGATAATATTATCAGTGGCAAAATTGCAAAAACCGTATTTGATGACATGGCTCAAACCGGCAGAGCGCCCAAAGAAATCGTGAAAGCAAAGGGACTGGTCCAGGTTACGGACGAGTCCGCCATCAAAGCGGTTGTAGTAAAGGTCCTTGAAGAGTGTTCAAAGGAAGTGGCAGACTACCAAAACGGCAAAACAAAGCTTTTCGGCTTTTTCGTGGGTCAGGTCATGAAAGAGACAAAAGGCAAGGCCAATCCGAAAATTGTAAACGAAATATTAAAAGATCTCCTTCAGATGTCTTAAAAATTATGTAACCGTTCACGGATTTCTTTAAAATCACAAATCCCAAGCGCCAAAGATCAATTAAATCCCAAATCCCAAGTACCAAATTCCAAATAAATTCCAAATCTCAAGCATCAAATTCCAAACACCATGCCAAAGCCAGGCAAAAATCTCAAATTACAAATATTAATGACCTAAACTATTTCGATTTTTTCAGTATTGATGAAAATATCTTTTCCAGTTCGTTTGCCTTTCTTCACGATTATTAAGGTTTGGAACTTTGAATTTCGGTCATTGTGATTTTTTTGTAATTTGGGATTTGTTATTTGGAATTTCCACTAACTCAGCGACTCTGTGAACGAATACGATAATTTTTCATGTTTTATTAAGCAAATCCTATTTTTAACCGCTGTTAAACCCTATTCAACCACTGACCGAAAAAAGCATTTTAGGCTATCCTTTTAGCTCATTGATCCTTTCCGTAAGCTCAGGAATAAAATCGAGTATATCATCCACAATACCCACATCCGCAACCTTGAAAATAGGCGCCCTGGGGTTCTTGTTTATCGCAATGACAAAGGAAGATCCCTTTAAACCGCCCACGTGCTGGAATGCTCCGCTTATTCCCAGAGCCATATAAACTTTGGGTGTTACTGTCCGGCCTGAAGTTCCGACCTGACGGGATTTCTCCAGCCATTTTGCATCCACAATCGGTCTGGAGCATGAAACATCTCCGCCCATGGCTTCTGCCAGTTCATGTATCATTTCCAGATTATCTTCATCTTCGATTCCCCTGCCCACCGAAACGAGGATATCAGACTTGGTAATATCCACGTCGCCGACTTCGGCCTCAACAATTTCCAGGAAACGGCACGCACCGCCCGGCAGA
Organism: Desulfobacterales bacterium S5133MH16; assembly: GCA_001751005.1. Lineage (GTDB taxonomy): Bacteria > Desulfobacterota > Desulfobacteria > Desulfobacterales > UBA11574 > S5133MH16. The sequence continues at coordinate 1,432 of MAXL01000520.1, read as the reverse complement.
CCCCCTTCAATGGCTTCAGCGGTTTTGTCAATAATATTACCTTCACCGCTTTTGCTTTCATCTGCCTTAAAAGATCCCGGACGCACGGTAATCACAGCACCTTCGGAAATATCGCTAAGTACATGGGTGCTGACCTGTCCGGTGTATTCCTCGCGCACAGCTTTGAGTTTTCCGTTATCAATACCTTCAAAATCGACCGCATCCGTAAGATATACTGCATCAAGCTTGATGGAGAGACCCGGTGCCAGGTCCATGCCAAAATGATCATGCGGAACCAAAACGATCCCGTGCTTTGGCAGAATACGAACCAGCAGGGGTCGAAGCACCTCTGAAGTTACATAGGCCAGTGCCGGGGTATCGATCTTCCAAACCTCGGCAAAAGAAGAAGCCACTTCATTGCATACCGAATCAAGTTCACTGCCGTCACCTGCAACAACAGCCGTAACCGAAGCATCAGGATCAAGTTTCCCTGCCGCTGCAATCAGTTCCAGGGCCGTGTCATCTGCTACCCCATCCTTGTGAATAATATATGCAAAAACCTGTCGGGCCATTATTTAATCCCTCCTTTGGCTTTTAAAAGTTCAATAAGTTTATCAATTATCTCATCGGTACTCCCTTCCAGAATCTGGGCACCGTCACCCAATTCAGGCACAAAATAATCGAGACACTTTGTCTTTGCGCCGGCTTCTCCAACAGATCCCGGTGAAATACCCAGATCTCGGGCAGTATGAACCGGAATCTCAAGGGATGCCACTTTTCTGATTCCGCGAATGCTTACATATCGAGGTTCGTTGATACCGGTCTGAATGGAAAGAACACAGGGCAGATCAATTTCATACATCTCCTGGTTTCCGCCCGCAATTTCTCTACCGACCTTAATTTTTTTATCATCCACAAATTCTATAAAATTTACCAGAGAAGCAAAGGGCCAATCGAGCATCGCAGCCAGCATGCCGCCAACCTGAGCCGCTCCGTCATCTGCCTGGGCGCCTGTTAGAACCAAGTCGTAATTTCCTCTTTTGACTTCGGCTTTTAAAATAGCTGCGATCCCTCTTCCGTCAGAACCTTCAAAGGCATCATCTGAAAGCAGAATGCCTTTGTCAGCGCCCATGGCCATCTCTCTTCGCACAACTTCTTCTGCTTCCTCGTCTCCAACGGAAACAACGGTAACACTGCCACCAACCCTGTCTCGAATCCGGATGGCTTCTTCAACCGCATAATTGTCCCATTCGTTTACCGAGTACACAAGGTCGTCCCGCTCAATATCCGTACCGTCTCTATTGACCTCTATCTCATTTTCCGAGGTATCAGGAACTCTTTTAACACACACTAAAATCTCCATATTTTTCCTCCCGAATACTTCCTCAACTGTGAATTTTATGCTTTTTGTAGCAAAATTCTTTCAATAATTTTAGGCACTTTAGTTCATTTT
>MAXL01000519.1 GCA_001751005.1 Desulfobacterales bacterium S5133MH16 | reverse complement strand
GGCGCGCAAATTCCGAGGAATGAGACGTACATATAGTACGTTGCAGTGACGAGGAATGCAGCGCAACGCAGAAGTTGGACTTTTTACGAAGCCATCAACTCTATCCTGATGAGAAACCTTTTATATGATGTATCGAGGCTTTTATCTTTTCGATCAGGGGGTTCAAGGTAGATTTGACGTTGGCTGAGATGGCTGTTCCGCCAAGGGTTCCAGTCAGCGCATCAACAATTGTTTGGTCAACGAGATCCTTTTTGTTCAGAACCCGGATTAAGGGAATATTGTGCAGATTAAGGTCGGCAAGTATTTTTTCAACAGATTCGATCTGGTCTTTAAAACGAGGATTGCTGATATCGATCACATTCAAAAGAAGGTCCGCGTTGTCAAGTTCTTCTAAAGTTGCACGAAAAGCAACCATAAGGTCTTTGGGGAGGTTTTTGATGAATCCCACGGTATCCGTAATGATGACCTCTATATCTCTGGGAAATTTAAGGCGTCTGCTGGAAGGATCCAATGTGGCAAAAAGTCGGCTTTCAACCCGAACATTACTCTTTGTAAGGGTGTTCAGCAGGGTAGATTTTCCGGCATTGGTATACCCTATAATGGAAATAATAGCCAACTCCTTTTTAGTACGCTTTGCCCTTTGCTGCTTTCTCTGTTTCATTACAAGGGACAACGAATTTTCCAACCGTGCTATCCGGTTACGCACCCGCCTGCGGTTTATTTCAAGCTTTGTTTCTCCGGGCCCGCGACCGCCGATACCACCGGTCAAACGTGACATGGCAGTGTTTTTTGTAATAAGCCGTGGAAGCAAATATTTTAGCTGGGCAAGCTCAACCTGGAGTTTCCCTTCCTTTGATTGGGCCCGTTGAGCAAAAATATCAAGAATCAATTGGGTTCTGTCAATTACCTTCAGATCTATTTTATTGGTAATCGACCGAATTTGGGACGGGTTTAATTCTTGATCGAAGATTATTAATGTTGCTCCTTTCTGAAGTGCCAGAATGATCAGATCTTGAAGCTTCCCCATCCCCATAAGGAATCTGGTATTTAATTTGCGTCGTTGCTGCAACATGGTTCCGACGATCTCGATGCCATTCGATGCAGCCAGATCTTCCAGCTCTGCCAAAGAGGCCATGGCGGCATGTCTGGAGAGGGTCGTAATACTGATAAGAAGCGCTCTTTCTTTTCCGGTATCTGCTTCAAATAAAGACGTTATATGGGCGAACTCTGCTTCAAGGGACCGGATGAGGTCAATACACCCGATATCCAGTTGGTTGGGATTCAGAGGCGTTAAGATCTCAAACGGCATTCCGGCTGAACTTTTTGGTAAGATATACCCCGCATGAACCCGATGGAGATAACCCTCACGGGTCATTGTGATTGCAGCCATCATGTCGAGTCTTAAAAGGGCAAGGTCGGTGAGGTCTTCTCTTGTCAGTGGTTCATTATTAAGATGGGTGTGTATGCATCTCAGTCCTTTCAGACGACCGGGAGCCACGCGATATTCACTGGTATCCGGGATGACAATCCCATGATGGTTTCCCACAATGACATAGACTATCTTTCCCTGACGGTCTATAAGAAGGCCTATCTGTCGGCGAATTTCATGGGAGAGCGTGCTTATGTCACGAGCAAGTTCGAATGTGATAAGGAACTGAGGTGGGAGGCGACGGCGATATAGATTTTCAAGCCTGCGGATCTGACCGGACTTAAGCCCGCCGATATTCCCAAAAAGCCTTTTCATATTGATTGTGGACTATTCTCTGGCGGTGTAATTTTCAAATCGAGTGTATGTGTCCAAAAATGTCAATATGCAGAACCCGGTGGGACCATTTCTTTGTTTGGACACGATTAATTCTGCTTTGCCTTTGTTGGGATTATTTTCATCCTTGTTGTATAATTCATCCCTGTAAAGAAAAGCCACGACGTCGGCATCCTGCTCTAAGGCTCCGGACTCTCTCAAGTCTGCAAGCTGCGGACGTTTATCACTACGTTCTTCCAGTTTTCTGTTCAACTGGGAGAGCGCAACAACCGGAAGATCGAGCTCTTTGGCCAGGGCTTTTAAGGAACGCGAGATTTCCGAGATCTCAAGATCCCGGCGTTCGGCCGAGGCGCGGCTTTTCATGAGCTGTAGATAGTCAATAATAATAAGGCCGATATCTTTTTCCATCTTTAACCTGCGCGACTTGGCTCTGATTTCAAGAGCGGTAATGTTGGGTGAATCATCAATAAAAATCGGTGCTTGAGACAAAACTCCGGCAGAATCCGTAATTTTTATCCAATCGTCCTGGCTTATGAATCCCCTTCTTAAGCGAGAAGAATCAATTCTTGCCTCGGAACTGAGCATCCGAAAGGATAGCTGTTCTTTGGACATCTCAAGGGAGAATATGGCAACAGGTATGTTTGCGTCTACAGCGGCATTCTTTGTAATATTAAGGGCAAGAGCTGTTTTTCCCATGCCCGGACGTCCGGCCAGGATGACAAGATCGGATTTCTGTAACCCTGCAGTTAGCTCGTCAAGTTTGGTGAAGCCTGTGGCAACACCGGTAACCAGAGCCCGGTTGCCCTGGCGCTCTTCAAGAACATCAATATTGCTTTCGATTATCTTGCCAATGGGATAAAATGCGGGTCTGATTTTGTTTTCAGATATCTCAAAAATGGAACTTTCGGCAAAATCAATGACATTGTCAACATCACCTCGATCCTCGAAGCACCGTTTGGCTATGGAATTTGTTTTTTCAATAAGACGTCTTAAACAGGCCTTGTCATAGACGATTTTGGCATAATACTGTGCATTTACTGCGAGTGGGACAGTATCTACAAGATTTGCAAGATATGCTGCTCCGCCGACCTCTTCCAGCCGGTCATGCTCTCTTAAAATATTGGTCAATGTTACCAGATCAACAGGTTCATTTCTCGAAAAAAGTTCTGATATAGCGGAGAATATTTTCTGATGAGCAGATCTGTAAAAATCCTCTGGCGAAAGGATCTCAAGGATTTCAAGCAGCGTATTGTTGTCTACCAGAATTGCGCTTAAAATAGATTCTTCTGCCTCAAGGCTCTGGGGTGGAAGATGATAAAGATAAGGGTCTTTTCCGGTTTTCAACTTTTTATCTGCCATAAAGATTCAAGTTAGTTCCCATTGTCCATCCCGCTTGTAGCGGGATAGAATTTCTGAAACGTTTATTCGGGCACCACTTCAATAATAATTTCAGGCTCCACATCCTTGTAAATACGAATAGGGACTTTGTAGGTGCCGATATTTCTGATGGGTTCATTAAGCAAAATCATCCTTTTCTCCACCTCAATATTTTTTCCTGCAAGGGCATTTAT